>CANQKG010000057.1 GCA_947624425.1 uncultured Clostridia bacterium
CGCAGGACACATTGTCAATCCTCAAAGCATTGGAGCTGACCCACGGCAGGCTTTTGATTCCGGTGGTCTGGAACAGCAGCGGGTATGAGCGAGTGGAAACGCTGCGTATGCTGGAAGGGTATGTGTCGGTCTACCTGCCCGACTTAAAATTCTGCGATCCCGCGCTGTCGGCGCAGTGCGCCGCCGCACCCGATTATTTTGAAACGGCGCTCGCGGCAATTCGGGAGATGCACCGGCAAACGGGCGCGGCACGGCTCAAAAACGGGGTTTTGCAAAAAGGGGTGCTGGTGCGGCATCTGGTACTGCCCGCGCACCGCAAAGACAGTATCGCTTTGCTTAGAAAGCTGGCAGAGGCGGTACCGCCTTCTGATATTTTTCTCAGTATCATGCGGCAGTACACGCCCTGCGGCGTGCCGGTACTGCCGGAGCTTTCCCGCCGCGTCACCAGCTTTGAGTATGACAGCGTTTGCGCTGTTGCCGGTGAATTGGGCTTCGGGGAGGTCTATATTCAGGATAAGGCGTCCGCAGATATGGCTTATCTGCCAAATTTTTCACTGCGCGGCGTATAGGAGGTTATAGAATGGAAGGGATCTTCAATATCATGGATTTCGGCGCCAAGCCGGACGGCAAGACCGATTCGACCGCGGCGATCCAGGCGGCGATCGACGCCGCGGCGGAAATACCCGGCACTGTTGTGGTGCCGCCCGGCGTGTTCCTCTGCGCCGATCTGCAAATGAAGCCCGGCGTGCGGATCGAGGGGAAATCGGCATGGCGGTTTCGCGGAGCGGGTCAGTCGATCCTGCAACTGAGCCGTCCGGACGCCACCTGCCTCATCAATATTTCCGGTGCGGTCGGCTGTTCGATTGCCGGATTGTCTCTGCTGGGCGGACATCTGGGGGAGAATGTCCACGGCGTCTATCTGCATTTTGATTATTTCGGCAACGGCAGGCAGGAGGATACACCCACCATTGACGACTGCTTTATCGAAAAATTCAGCGGTGACGGCGTGCATCTCTACCGCGTCTGGTGCTTCTCGATCCGGCACAGCATGATCTGTCGGAACAAGAAAAACGGACTGCTGGTCTGGGGCTGGGACGGCTTTCTGTCCGATAACTGGTTCACCGGAAACTATCAGTGCGGGCTTGCCTGCGCGCCCGAGGCAAAATCGCTCACCTGCACCGGCAATCGAATCGAGTGGAACGGAGGCGCCGGCTTCGATCTGCGGCATACCAATGCGGTCAATGTCACCGGCAACTATTTTGACCGGAGCGGTCGCACCGGTATCGACATCTGGAACGATGACTCGGTGCAGTCGATCAATATCACCATCACCGGCAATATCATCTACCGCAACGGGAAGAATAAGCTGAATGCGGAGGATAAGTCGGAGTGCAGCCAGCTTCGGATGCGCCGCTGCGCGAATGTCACGGTGTCGGGCAACTGCTTTGCAGTCGGTACAGACGATCAGGGCATGGGCGCCGCTTCGCCGAAATACGGCGTGGTGTATGAGCAGCTTTGCGGCTGCGTGATGCAGGGGAATGTGATGGAGCACGGTATGCTGGAGGAAGCGTTCGTCGATCTCGGCGGACATACCGGCGCGGTGATCGTCAAGGATAACGCCGGCGACCCGGTCGGCGACGACCCCCAACTGATCGCCCATTTCTAAGCGGAATGTAAAAAAGCAACATCGGCAAGGGTCATATGACCCTTGCCGATGTTTTGTTTTCCTCCCGTCAGTGATCACAATCCGACTGCCATGCGCAGAACCGCCAGAGCGTCGGTTACCGTCACGCCGTTCATACCGTCTATATCGGCGTTGTCGACCGGAGTGCTCAGCCCTACCGCCATACGGAGGATCGCCAGCGCGTCGGTGACGCTCACCTTCCCGTCCCCGTCGATGTCACCGGGGATATTTTTTGGCGGTTGCGACGGTTCTGACAGGGTAACAAAGGTGATACGGTTTGCTTTTGCATATGCTTCTGCGCAGCTTCCTTTATAACCGTAAATGGTAAGTTGATTGCAATTGTCGAAGGCTTTCTGTCCAATCCATGTTGTGCTTTTCGGAATTGTGACAGAAGTAAGCCCGATACAGACAGAAAAGGCATATTCGTCAATCGAGATTACGCTTTTCGGAATTGTGACAGAAGTGAGTGCGGTACATCCGGCAAATGCCCATTCTCCGATTTCCGTTATACTGCCCGAAACGGTGAGCGAAACCAATTCTGTGCATCCGAAAAATGCTGCCAAATCAATCTTAGACACATTGCCTAAAATAGTAACGGAAGTCAAACCGGTAGCAGAAAAAGCATAACGACCTATTTCAACTACGCTGTCCGGAATAATAACGGAAGTAAGATCTATACGGTTCAGAAAGGCATCCTGTCCTATTTTGGTTACAATATGACCATCCAAAGTGCCGGGGATCGTCACAGCTCCGCCGGAACCTAGATATTTTGTGATGGTTGCTGTATTGTCAAGATTGACAGAATAATCAAAAAGCCGAGTTGCCCGATAATGTGCATATAAAGTTTGGTTTTTGGTATCGGTGAATATCGTACTTTCCGTTATTTTTTCTCCGCCGTTCGGCTCAGTATACCATCCTTCAAATTCATATCCGTTTCGGGTTGGCGTTGGCAGTGTTCCGTACTTTCTGCCACGCAGGGTGTTGATGCTGCCGGTTGAGCAATTCCCACCATTAGGCTGCAAACTTACCTGATAATTTCCGCTTGTCACAAATTCTTTCTTTCCGCTGGAAAACCGATCAGAGCCTGCCCAAATATAGATTTCATACTGATAAACCGTACCCTTTTGCAATGTGATGCCAAGCTCACTGTTTGCATTAAACCATATATGGACATTATCCCTTCGCACATAACCGGCGTTCATAGACTCGGTATGTTCCTTGATCACTTTACCGCTGTAGTCCCATATCGTACATCCGATCGTAGGAATATACACACCGCCCGGGTTGCGGACACGGGCTTCCAGTTGAATATTGGTTTCGTTGAGTACAGACGGGGCGTCTACTTCGATCCATGGATTTTGTGCCGGAGCCGCTGTAGACAAACTTTGCACTGTGTTTCCGGGCATATGGTAAATATAGGTTATTCGGCTCCGAAGTGCAGAAAGACTTTGATTATCATGCCAATGAACTTGGTTAGTATTTCCATGATTACAATCAACATATGACACCTGATTTGCGGCGATGTTTAAATCAGTGATCACAACAGTGTGATTGTCATTGTCTACCCTAAGCCAGTCACCAACATACAATTCTGCGTTTTGATTTCTATTTTCACCAATATTGCCTTTTGGGCGAATGCCAAATATTCTTTCAAACACCAAAGTGCCAAATGCCCAACAGCCGGTTCCGTAGTAATTCTGATAAAGCCAATTATCGTCCATATATCTGCCTTCGGGGAACTCATTTCGCAAACCATTGATGATTGATTTCATTTCAGCTGCGCCGGGTGTTGCCGCTGCCACTTGTAAGGGCAATACAATGATTGCTCCGACAAGAATAAGGCAGCTTAAAAATACAGATACGATTTTTTTCATTTTGTTTTCCTCCCGTTTTTGTGATATTGGTATCATAGCAAAGGTTCGGTGAAACATGGTCGCTTTGAAAGCGACATTTCATCGGATCGGGTGATTTGGATGGTGATACCAAAACTTTCTTTGTTTTCCGTTAGTTCGTCTGTTGCTGGCATACTCTGCGGGCAACCACAATGCCGATCACGCCGGCGATCAGCAAAATGATAGGTACGGCTGTAAAATCGATCCTCCTGCCGATGGATGAGCCGAGACCCTCAAAATAACTGTTGGTTGCAAACCAGATTTTCAGGGAAGCCACAACAATCAGTGCAAACACAGATTCAATGATCGCCGTAACGGATGCTTTTATAATATAGTCGACTGCTTCTTTTCTTTGCTCCACTGCCATAATACATCCGCGTATGATAAAATAAAGCATAATGGCAGACAGCCCGAGCATCAATACATAGACGATCCAGCCAGCTGTTGTGATTTCTTCCAGCAAGCTGTCATCGAGGATATAAGAGAACAAATCGTCAAAGGAAGACAAACCGTCAAACAGATTATACAGATTGTAAATATGATAGCCCGTGCCGGCTACAGTAAACCATTTGGATAAAAGCAGTATCAAATACAAAACCGGAAATGCCGCCAAACAGAGATATTGTGTGCTGATGGAAACGCTTCGTCCCAATATCCGGCTGCTTTCTTTCCTTTTTTCTGCCTGCTCTGCTTGCTCCCTCTGCTCTGTTTGCCTCATCTGTTCCAGCAGCTTCATCAATTCTGTCGGTTCTTCTGTTTGCTCCTCGGTTTGTTCTTCAGCCGGTTGCTCTGCCTGTTCCATCAGTTCCATTAGCTCTATCGGCTCTGTCGGTTTTGTCTCTGCGTCGCAATGGGGGCAATACCCTAACTCATCCAACCGTTCTCCGCATTTGGAACAATACACATCCATGTTGTTGTCCTCCTGTTCTATGATGTTATCCTCCTGTTCTATGATAGAGTTGTTTTGCTTCTTTTTCCTGCCTTTTCCGCTGAAATACAGCACGATTACCACAACGATTGCAGCAAGCAAAATGATAGGCAGAAGCTGAATCAGTATAGGCAAGACCAGTGAGTTTGGTTCCATATACATATCGGCATCGATGAGGGGATCGTTACCTGTTCCGATGTCTATTCTTTCCCACTTCATCCAACTGTCTCCATAGTACACATCGGAAAGCTTTGTACAGCCTGAAAAAGCATATTGGCCAATTTTGGTCACGCTGTCGGGAATTGTGATCGAAATAAGCTTAGTACAGCCAAAAAAGGCATATTGGCCAATTTCGGTCACGCTGTCAGGGATTGTGACCGAAGTAAGTCTATTGTGATCATTAAAGGCAGAATTGCCAATCATAGTCACAGTGTGATCGCCCAGTGTGTCGGGAATAGTGACGTCTCCGCCGGAGCCTAAATATTTAGTGATAGAGGCGGTGCCGTCATCTTTTACTTTATACTCGTAGTTGCTTGAACTCGTGTCAGTTGCTGCCGAGAAACGCGATGACACGGAAGAGGACGGTGCAAAGGAATTGGTGTGTATGGTGGCGTTGGTGAGGGGGCCATCACTCCCCAAGATGTTTATGTTTTCCCATTCTGCCAAGCTGCCTTCATAGTATACATCGGTAAGCTTTGTGCAGCCTGAAAAAGCACCATCGTCAATTGTAGTCACGCTGTCGGGAAGGGTGACTGAGGTAAGTCTGGTGCAGTCGGAAAAGGCACTCCAGCCAATCTCGGTCACGCTGTCGGGAATGGTGACTGAGGTAAGCCCGGTGCAGTTCGAAAAGGCATGGCTATCAATCGTGGTCACACTGTCGGGAATGTCAACCGAGGCAAGCCCGGTGCAACTGTAAAAGGCATTCATGCCGATTGTGGTCACGCTGTCGGGAATATCAACCGAGGTAAGCCTGGTGCAGTTCGAAAAGGCATAGCTATCAATCGTAGTCACGCCATCTCCGATATCGACCGAGGTAAGTCTGGTGCAACCGGAAAAGGCAAAATCGCCAATCTTGGTCACACTGTCGGGAATATCGATTGAAGTGAGCCCGATGCAACCGGAAAAGGCGAAGCTTTCAATCGTGGATACAGTGCGATCGCCCAATGTGCCGGGAATGGTGACGTCTCCGCCGGAACCGGTGTATTTGGTGATCTTGGCAGTGCCATCATCGTTGATCGAATATCCATATTCCCCCGAAGTTGCGGCTGCGGTGGGGAGTGGGGTGAGGATACCCCACACCGAGAGGGTCAGGCAGAGGGAGAGGAAAAACGTCCCTGTCCGTTTGAAAATCTGTCTCATTGCGATTCTTCCTTCCGTTTTTGTGATATTGGTATCATAGCAAAGGTTTGGGGAAACATGGTCGCTTTGAAAGCGACATTTCATCGGATCGGGTGATTCGGACGGCGATATCCGCTTCACGGCGATCCTTCCTTTCCGTTTCGGCTAATGTCAAAAGGTATACTTTTTGACATTAGCCGGTCGAAAAGCAAAAAATGAGAAAGTTTTCAAAAAAGCAGTCAAAAAATCTCGAAAATGCTTGCGTTTACCGCTAATTTGTGGTATGATAAGCGGGAAAAACGGCGCTATCAAAAAGTATACTTTTTGATAGTGCGGTTTGCCTTTTTCCCGTCAAATGGGCGAGGGGAGAAGCAGAAGATCATAAAAAGCAGCATCGGCAAGGGTCATATGACCCTTGCCGATGTTTTATCTGGAAACGATAGAAAGATTTTTCGGCTTTTTGGCGGCAAGACTTGAACTTTCGCGCCGCAGGTAAAAAAAGCGTCGGAGCAAAGCGAGCTTTGCTCCGACGTGGCGGAGAGAGAGGGATTCGAACCCTCGATGCGCTATCAACGCATACACGAGTTCCAGTCGTGCGCCTTAGACCAGCTCAGCCATCTCTCCACACCCGTTTATTATAAGGGATAGGAAGTCAAAATGCAAGCGTTTTTTCATATTTTTTCCGTCAGCCCTCCGAAGCGGTATCGGAGGAGGCGCTGCGTTGATTCAGCCCTGTTTCAATATCGCCCACCGCACGCTCCACCGCGGCGTTCATATCGTCGGTCATGCGGTTGTGTTCCTGCTGCTCGGTGAAGCGGTTGACGGTGTAGCGGACAAGCCGCCCGACCGGTTCTGCCGTCACCCGGGTCAGATAGTATCCGGCGAGGCAAAAAAGCGCCGGCACGGCAATGCAAAGCAGAGCCTTGGCGAGAAATATCGCTGCCTTTTTCATCGCCGATCCCCCTTTGTTTTTCTTGCCGTTTTGCGTCACAGCAATATTATAACACACCCCATGAAAAAATGCCATTTGTTTTTTCTTGAGCTGTCCAATGTAACCGTTTGTTATTGAATTGTAATATCGAATGACGGCTTATTTTGAAAAACCGGTTGAAAAATGCCGCGGGTTTTGCTATAATAAATTGATTGCGGGACGTCCGCATGGCCCGATCGGGCAGAAAGGACTGAGCGTTTTGGTTCAAAGTCATTCCAAAAAGCGCCAGGGGAGCATGAGCGGGTTGCTGTTGTTTTTTGCCAAACTGTTTTTGCTCGTTCTTTTGTTTTTCTCGGCATTGGTGATCTATCAGGTGTTCGGTGTGGCGCAGCTGCACCGTTTATCCCGGCATACGGCGATCTTTTCCATCACTTATGTCGCGTCCATCTACGCTTTTATGAAGATCTACGGCGACTTTGATATCGTCAACCAGCGGAAAGAAAATCTGATGTTCTCGCTGTTTATCTCGTCGGTCATGACCAATGTGATCGTCTATGTCAGCCAGTGCGTCATGGAAAAGCGGATGATCACGCTGCTCTGTCCGCTTTTGATCGCGGCGGTACAGGCGGTCATCATCGTTGCGCTGGTCTATCTCACCAACACCATTTATTTTCTCCGGGTTCCGCCTGCCCGCAGTCTTTTCGTGTACGGCGATCCGGATATGCTGGCGCTTCATCTGTCCAAGCTCTCCCGCGCCAAGAAAAGCTACGCCGTTTTGGAGCAGATCCATTACAGCGAGGGGGACGAGGTCATCCGCCGCGCTATGCGCCGCTGCGACGCGGTATTTCTGGCGGATCTTCCGCCCGAGCGGGAGCGGGAGCTGATGGATTATGCCTATAAGCATAATAAGCAGACGGTGGTATTCCCTGCGCTGACCGATATTGTGATGAATAAGGCGCGGGTCATCATGTTCAACGATACGCCCACCTTGTCCTGCCGCCAGCCGGGACTGCGATTCGAGCAGAAGCTGGTCAAGCGGTTTATGGACATACTGCTTTCGCTGGTCGGGCTGATCCTCTCCTCGCCGATCTTTTTGGCAGAGTGCCTGATGATCAAGCTCTATGACCGCGGACCCATCTTCTTCACACAGGATCGCGCCACCA
>CANQKG010000058.1 GCA_947624425.1 uncultured Clostridia bacterium
GCCTTATCTGGGGGATATTCTGTCCCGTGCCGCCGTTATGTCGGCAGGGTTCGCCCTGCCGGACGGCGCCGGCGCGCTGCTGCGGCAGACGGTGGAGGGCACGGCGTCCGAGCCGGAGGAAAAACCGGCGCCTGCCGAGCCGGAAGTCCGATCCGAGACCGATGAATTTTCCGGCACGCCGGAGGACTATATTCGTCCCGCCGACGCCGGAAATATCGTCCGACAGCAGTTCACGGCGGGGCAGACCGGCGTCTATCTGCCGCTGAAAGCGGGGTATATCAAGAATGTGACCAATCACTCCGCCGCCGAGATCACCGAGGCGCTGAAAGCGGGCATGGCGTTCCGGCTCGATTGCGGCGGTGAGCCGGAGGTGCTGATCTACCACACCCACGCCACCGAAAGCTACGAGCCGGTCATCCGGGATTTTTATCTCCCGTCCTATTCCTCCCGCAGTACCGATCCTGCCAAAAACATGATTCGGGTAGGGGACGCGATCACCGCCGAGCTTCAGGCGGCGGGGATCGGCGTGATTCACGATACCACCCAGCACGACAATCCGGCCTATACCGGCGGGTATGACCGCTCCGCCGTCACGATACAGTCCTATCTTTCCCAGTATCCCTCTATCAAGGTGGTGCTGGACATCCATCGGGACGGGATCCAGCAGGCGGACGGCACTCGTATCGCGCCGGTGGCGGAGATAAACGGCAACTCCGCCGCGCAGGTGATGATTATTTCGGGCTGTGACGACGGAACGATGGGGTACCCGAACTATTTTCAGAATCTCAATTTCGCGGCGGCGCTGCAGGTGCAGCTGGAGTCCGACTATCCCGGACTGACCCGCCCGATCCTCTTTGATTATCGGAAGTACAATCAGCACCTTTCCTCCGGCGGTCTGCTTCTGGAGGTGGGCGCACACGGGAACAGCCTGGGCGAGGCGGTCTATACCGGCGAGTTGATCGGGAAGTCGCTGGCGCGGCTGTTGAAAGGAGAGTAATTGAAAAAGCTCAAACGGGGACTTTTTGCCATGTGTCTGGTGCTGCTGGCGGCGGGCGGCGTGACCGGCGGGTACCTTGCGAACCGGCAAATCAGAACGGCGCTGGAGGGCGCTTCTCCCGAAAAAACGATTCGGCTGGAGGAAGAGGGCGTCCGTTACGGCGATCGGATGTTTTACTGGCCGGAGGAGGTGAAAGCCGCGATGGATATAGTCTATCCGCTTCTTCCCGCCCGGTCGCGGATAGCGGGACAGATCGCAGGGATGATGAAAAATCGGGGAACGGCAAATCGGGAGGGATAAAAATGTGCGTCAAGGGCGTGAACAGGCAGATCATCGAGGTGGTCAATACCGAAAACGAGACGTTTGAAAAGGCAATTTTGTTTCTCCGTGCCGAAAAGCAGGATAGAGGCGAGGAGGAGCTGGAGCGGGAAGCGGAGTCCTATCTCAACGGGCTGGCGGTCGCCAAGCCCTCCCTGCGGCGAAAGAAGAACCGATGGCCGGTGCTCTGGGGGATCGCCGCCCTGCTTGCCGTCGGCCTGACCGTTTTTCTGATATGGCTGCTGTAACCAAAGCGTTCGCCCGATCGGTATTTCCCGGTCGGGTAAATTTTTCGTCTTCGGCTATTGCACTTTGGTTATTTTAGTGATATAATAACAGAATACGGTGGATATTTTCTATCTAATTTACACAATCCGGCTCGGCTTCGGGCGGGAGAAGGAGTGACCGAACAGATGAAGGACTATGCAGCTGCTGGAATCAAAAATATTGCGGTCGCCGGTCACGGCGGCGCGGGGAAAACCTCGCTGATCGAGGCGATGCTCTACCGCGCGGGGCAGATCGACCGGCTCGGCAGTACCGCAGAGGGAAATACCGTCAGCGACTACGACCCGGAGGAGATCCGGCGCACGGCGTCGCTGTCCTTGTCCGTTGTGCCTTGTCTCTACGGCGATCAGAAGATCAATCTGCTGGACGCGCCCGGCCAGTTTGAGTTCGAAGCGGGTCTTCATGAGGCGATCCACGCCGCCGACAGTGTGATGATCGTGGTGTCGGGCAAATCGGGCGTGACGGTCGGGGCGAAAAAGGCGTTTTCGCTGGCAAAGGCGTCAGGCCGCGCCCGCTTGATCTTTGTCAATAAGCTGGATCGCGAGTCCGCCGATTTCTATCGGGTGCTGGCGGATCTGAAAGCGGCTTTCGGCGCCGAGGTCTGCCCGCTGGTGGTGCCTTATGTGGAGGACCATAAGGTGCAGTGCTATATCAACCTGATCGACCTGAAAGCCTATTCCTATGACAAAAAGGGCAACGCGGTCGAGGTGCCGATGCCCGATTACGAGCAGCGGCTGGAAGGGCTGATGGAGGCGATCAGCGAGGCGGTCGCCGAGACGGACGAAACGCTGTTTGAAAAATTCTTCTCGGGCGAAAAGTTCACCCATATGGAGTTTATCACCGGTCTTCATGCGGGAATCAAAAACGGTACGATCACGCCGGTGTTCTGCGGCTCCGCGCTGGAGCTGGCGGGAATCAATCTGCTGCTGGGCGGCGTCACCGAAATGCTGCCGAGCGCCGCGGAAATGGCGGGGCTGACGGCGGAGGATCCGGTCGGGAATGCGGTGTCGGTCGCCTGCGATGAAAAAACGCCGACGGTGGCATACGTCTTCAAAACGGTCGCCGATCCGTTTGTCGGGAAGATGTCCTACATAAAGGTGGTGTCGGGTGCGCTCACACCCGATCAGCAGGTTGTCAATATGACCACCGGTCAAACCGAACAGCTTGGAAAGCTCTGCTTTATCACCGGCAAAAAGCAGGAGGACGCCAAAAAAATTCCGGCGGGGGATATCGGCGTTGCCGCCAAGCTGTCCGCCGTGACGGGGGATACCCTCTGCGCGCCCGATTACCGGGTGAAAACGCCGGCGGTGGTTTATCCGGTGCCCTGTCATACCGTGGCGGTCGCGGCGAAGAACAAGGGGGACGAGGGGAAGATTTCCCAGGGCATCTCCCGCTTGCTGGAGGAGGATCCCACCCTTTCGTTCTCGGTCAACAGCGAAACGCATCAGCAGCTGCTCTCCGGCATGGGCGAGCAGCATCTGGAGGTCGCCGCGGCGAAGCTCAAAAACAAATTCGGGGTGGAGATCACCCTTGCTCCGCCCATTATCCCCTATCGCGAGACCATTCGGAAAAAGGTAAAGGTACAGGGGCGGCATAAGAAGCAGACCGGCGGTCACGGGCAGTTCGGCGACGTCTGGATCGAGTTCGAGCCATGCGACAGCGAAACGCTGGTGTTTGAGGAGAAGGTGTTCGGCGGCTCGGTGCCGAAGGGATTTTTCCCGGCGGTCGAAAAGGGCTTGCAGGAATGTATGCAGCACGGGGTGCTGGCGGGCTATCCCACCGTCGGTGTGAAGGCAACGCTGGTGGACGGCTCCTATCACCCGGTGGATTCGTCCGAAATGGCGTTTAAGACGGCGGCGGGGATCGCGTTCCGCGCCGGTATGGAGCAGGCGGACCCGATGCTGTTAGAGCCGATCATGGCGGTCGCGGTGACCGCGCCCGACAGTGCGACCGGTGACTTGATGGGTGAGTTCAATAAGCGGCGCGGACGGGTGCTGGGCATGAATCCGGCGTCCGAGAGCGGCTTGACGGTCATTGAGGCGGAAGCGCCCCAGTCCGAGCTGACCGATTTTGTCACCGTCATGCGGCAAATCACCCAGGGCAGCGGGAGCTTTACCCTTCGCTTTGCGCGGTATGAGCCGCTGCCGGCGCATCTGGCACAGGCGATCATCGACGCGGCGAAGTAGTCAAAACCGGCGGTATTATACCGCCGGTTTTTAATGGGAGGAACGGATCATGCGGGTCATCACGGGGACGGCGCGGGGACGGCGGCTGAAAACGCCTGCGGACAAACGGGTGCGTCCGACCTCCGACAAGGTCAAGGAGGCGGTGTTCAGTATGCTGCAATTCTCCCTGTCGGATCGGGTGTTCCTCGATTTGTTTGCCGGTACGGGGCAGATGGGGATCGAGGCGCTCAGCCGGGGCGCGGCAAGGGGGTTGTTTGTCGACCGTGACCGTGCGTCGCTGCGGCTGGTGGAGGAAAATCTGACCCTCACCGGATTGCGGGAGCGGGCGGAGATCACCCTGTCCGATCACCGCGGCTATCTGGCGGGACTTCGCACCACGGTGGACATGGCGTTTCTCGATCCGCCCTATCATCAGAATATCCTGCCGGACGCGCTGGAGCGTTTGGCGCCCCACATGGCGGTGGACGGTGTGATCGTCTGTGAACACGCGGCGGAGGACGCCCTTCCCGCGCAGATAGGCAACTTACACTTGCAAAAGCAGAAAAGATATGGTAAAATAATCATTAGTGTATATCGCATCGGGGAGGAAAGCCAATGAGGATCGCCGTCTGTCCGGGCAGTTTTGACCCGATCACCAACGGACATCTGGACATCATCGAACGCGCCTGCGGTCTGTTCGATCGGGTGATCGTGCTGGTGGCGGACAATGCCGATAAGCATTGCTGGTTTTCGACCGAACGCAGAAAAGCACTGATCGAGCGGGCGACTGCCGGTATGCCGCAGGTGACGGTAGATGTCTGCGACGGGCTGCTTGCCGACTATCTCAAAAAATGCGGCGGCTGCGCCATTGTCAAGGGGCTGCGCGCGCTGTCCGATTTTGAGTATGAGTTTCAGATGGCGCTTGCCAATCGGAAGCTGTGTCCCGAAGCGGAAACGGTGTTTCTCACCACCTGTACCGAGCACATGTATATAAGCTCCAGTCTGGTCAGGCAGATCGGGAGCTTTGGCGGAGACATTTCCGCCTTTGTACCGCCTGCGATCCTCGCGGATGTGCAGGCAGGAATCTTGGAGACAAAGGAGAGACAGCAATGAATATCAGCGAGATCTTGGAGCAGATGGAGGACATCATGGAGTCGGCATGGAGTATGCCGCTGACCGGCGGAAAAAGCGTGGTCGACGTCGGACAGCTGAAGGATCTGATCCATGACATTCGCGCCAATCTGCCGGAGGAGATTCGGCAGGCGCAGGCGCTGATGGAGAACCGGCAAAAGGTGCTGGACGAGGCAAAGCAGGAAGCGGATCGGATCATTCGGCAGGCGCAAGCGCAGGCGGATGAGATGGTGCAGGAGCACGCGATCACCGAGAAGGCGCAGGAGAAGGCGGACGAGCTGCTGCGGAATACGGCGGCGCAGGCGAAAGAGATGCAGCAGAAAGCGACCGAGTTTGCGGATAAGCGGCTGATCAACGCCGAAAAGGCGCTCCAGACCGCCGCGCAGGCACTGGCGGAAACCGCCGGACAGGTGCAAAACAGCCGCGCAGGGCTGCTGCAAAAATAAGAACCAAAAAAAGAGACTGCAACTTGCAGTCTCTTTTTTGTTACGCACTTGCGGCAAGTGCGGATAGGAAAGCCATATTGACAACCTCTTGTAGTGGGTGGTGTTTTTGGCTCCGCTTAAAGCCTAATAAATGCTTTTGGAATCCCACCACCATGCGGCAGCATGGTTCCCCTCCCTTTGACAAGGGAGGTCTTGACAAAGACGGCAGAATTGCGGTTTGAAATGGGATAAGTGAAAAAAAGAAAAAATCTTCTGTCAACTTGCTTTGTTAAAATTTTTATCAAAATTTGTTTGGTCGCCAGTGCCTCCCTTGTCAAAGGGAGGGGGACCGCGAAGCGGTGGAGGGATTCAAAACCTCTGTGCCTTTTGATAAAAACAGCGGTTTCCACAAAGCCGGTGAAGCCTTTATGTTTGCCGCTCTTTTATTCCTCCGGTCGTTTTGACAGCTCGTCCAGCGTCAGGAGATAGGCGGGCAGGTACTCCTCCAAAAATACCGTCACCTCCGGCAGTCCCATCTCCGTGAGCAGCGCACGGGTGGACTCCTCCGCCGAGCGGAACTCGCCGTTGCCCTGCCGCCGCTCCTCCACACATTTGATGAGCGCCGACAGCCGATCCGCCGCCTTGAGATAGGGACGGTAGGCAGGGTCGATCTCAAAGCTTTCCCGGTACTCCTCCCGCAGATCCTCCGGCAGCATCGAAAGCAGTCGCTCCCTTGCCTGCTCCTCCAAATCGGCATAGGCGGTGCGGAGAGCGGGACTGTAATACTTCACCGGCGTGGGGAGATCGCCGGTCAAAATCTCGGTGCAGTCGTGGTAGAGCGCGTACTGTATCGCGCGTCCCGCATCCAGATCGCCGCCGAATCTGCGGTTGTGGAGAGTGATCAGCAGGTGGGTGAGATAGCAGACGTCCAGCGTATGCTCGCTGAGATTTTCACTGCGGGTGTTCTGCATCAGCGCCCAGCGGCGCACGTCCCGCATACGGGAGAGGATCGCAAAAAATCCGTAAGCCATAAGATCGCTCCTCATCTATTTACTGTAACACAAGCATATCATAAAACAGTTTTCCGCGCAAGTTGCAAAGCGGATGCGTTCATGGTATGATGAAAGACAGAATGGGAGGGATCAAAATGAAGCGACGAGTCGCTCCTTTTGCGCTGTCTGCCGTGACGGCAGCGCTGTTTACCGCATTGGTGGTCGCGGCGGCTTACCTTTCGATGGGAATGTACCCATTCGGGGAGGGAAGCGTGGCGCTGACTGATGTGAATCAGCAGGTCATTCCGCTGCTGGCGGTGTTCCGCGACGTCTGCGCGGGACGGGAAAGCATCTTTTACAGCTTCACACAGGGCGGCGGCATGAGCCTGTACGGCGTGTTTTTCTTCTTTTTGTCCTCTCCCTTTTCGTTTCTCTCCCTGCTGTTTGAAAAGGCGGATTTACCTCTTGCCGTCAATATCATTCTCGCGCTGAAGCTGATTCTGGCGTCGGCGTCGGGCGGATATGGCTGCAAAAAGCTTGCCGACCGGCTGCCGTGGCAGTTGGCGGCGCTGACAGGCGCCGCATACGGGCTGTGCGGCTTCGGACTGCAATATTATCAGAATATCCTCTGGCTCGATATCCAGATTCTCTTTCCGCTTTTGCTGGTGAGCCTTCATTGCCTGCTGGAAAAGGGGCGGCTTTTGCCCTATACCCTGCTGCTCACCGGCATGATCGTGATCTCCTATTACCAAAGCTATATGCTGGCGCTCTTTTTGATCCTCTTTGGGGCGGGGACGGTTTTGCTCTGCCGCGATATTCCGCCCGAGCGGCTGGCAAAACTGCTGGCAGGGAGTATCTTGGCGGCGCTTTTGTCGGCGGTCTGCTGGCTGCCCGCCGTCCTCCAAAGCGCGGCGTCGGCGCGGAGCAAGGGGCTTTTGGAAAAGCTCTCGGGCAGCAGCTTCTTCGGTCCGCTTGAAACAAAGCTGCCGATCTTCCTTTCGACCGGTCTGCTGATCGCCTTAGTTTTTCTCTTTCGCGCCCGCCTGCGGGAGCTGGATCGAGTTTGGCTGATACTGCTTTTGCTCACGACACTGCCGGTGGTGATCGAGCCGATCGGCAGAATGTGGGAGTGGGGCGACTACCAGTGTTTTCCGGTGCGGTACGGCTTTATCCCGCTGTTTTTGCTGCTTTTGTCGGCAGGGCGCGCCATCGAGCCGGACGCTTTGCCTCACCATACCCTGCCCGGAAACATAGCGGGTATTTGCCTTGCGCTGGCGGCTGTGGCGGCGTCGGTGCTGTTTTATCTCCGGTTTCATGAGGGAATGGACGCCTATCCCGCCACCCTCTGGGGTGACAATACCTCCCTTGCCCGCTTGGCGGGGCTGTTTTGTGTGTTTGCGGTGGGGTACGGAGCGGTTTTGCTGCTGTGGACAAAGCGGCGGATCGTACTGCCGGTTTTCTGCGCCTGTCTCTTTGTCCTTTGCGGTACAGAGGGGTATCTCAACCTGCGGATCTATACCGGGCAGGGGCTTTTCAAGACCGATCTGGAGCGTTACCGCGCGGTGACGGATATCGGCGCGCATCTGCCGGAGGGAGAATTTGCCCGCGTGGGGGTGGAGA
>CANQKG010000059.1 GCA_947624425.1 uncultured Clostridia bacterium
ATTTCCCTCACTTGCTCGGAGCCGGGCGCATCCTTGGCGGCCATTGGGTAATCACCTCCTGTTTTTGGGCATAAAAAAACAGGCATCCATTTCTGAACGCCTGTCGGTGGGAAGGCACTAAACCTGTGCCTTCAGTTTCTCTTTGTATTCAGCGTAATGCTCACTTAGGATATAGTCGATCACCCAGGGCTTGGGGATTAGGTAGGTAGCGCGGATGCAGTAGTGCTTCACGCGGTTTTCACGCATGAGCTTTCGGGCTGTTCCGTCCCCGATGCCGCCCAGCATTTCCCGGAATTGCGGGAGCGTCACAAGGTCGGGGTAATCGGCAAAACGCTGTTCGTAATATGATCTTTTCATTGTATCAGCTCCTGTAAAATGTATTGTCAACAACAGGTGAAGCTGATATAATATTTGACGGAACGCAAGTGAATACCGTTTCAGAAGGGAAGTGGTCTTTCCCTTCAATCCCTCCAATATCCCTCCAGCGGTTCAAAAACGCTTTCGCTCGTCGGATTTATTGGAAGGGGCAAAAAGCTCAGGTATGGCAAGCCTTTTTGCCGGCAAAGCCTTGATTTTACGCTATTTTTGAGGCTTGGCACAGGGTCGAGAGGTTCCATTACATTCCACTCCAAGACAAGGGGTTCTGAATGGACTGGAAAACTCAAAATCCACCGCCAGCGATGGCGTGCCGGTTCGAGTCCGGCCACCGGCACCAAAAAATCGGCAAGGCATAAGCCTTGCCGATTTTTTTACGTCTTTCTTCTTTTGCCGCCGATTGACTTTACCGATCCGTTATGGTAAAATTTTCAGCAGGAACCGACGCTGCCGAGCAAGGGGAGAGACAGTATGCGTTTTTTGCAAAGCATCCGTTCACAAAAAAATATGCCGCTCTTTGCCTTTTTGAGCGGCATTTTGCTTTCTGCCTGTTTCATTCTGCCGTATATTTTCCAGGGCGGCGGCGTTTTTGCCACCATCGGGGACTATTTTGCACAGCAGATCCCCTTTCATGTTTTGTGTAACGGGGCGATCAAAAACGGCAATCTGCTGTGGGATTGGTACACGGATCTGGGCGGCAGCTTTTTGGGGAATTACAGTTTTTATACCCTCGGATCTCCCTTTTTCTGGCTGGGGCTTTTGTTCCCCGCCCGGCTTATGCCCTATGTGATGCCCTTTTTGCTGATGCTCAAATACGGCGCCGCGTCCTTTTCCGCCTATCTGTATCTTCAGCTTTTCACCGAAAAAAAGGAGCTGGCGCTGCTGGGCGGATGGCTGTATGCGTTTTCCGGCTTCCAGTCGACCAATCTGCTGTTCAATCATTTCCATGATGCGGTCGCTTTCTTCCCGCTGATGCTCTACGGGCTGGAGTGTATCCTTGCCGGTAAGAAAAAACGGTGGTTCCTGCTCTTTGTGGGACTGAATGCAAGCGTTAATTTTTTCTTTTTTGTCGGAGAAGCGGTGTTCTGCGTTTTATATTTCCTGTTCCGGGTCTGCCGTTCCTGCTCCCTTCGGGAGGGGCTTCGTCTGCTCGGGCGGTGCTTGTTTGAGGGCGCAGTCGGGGTAGGACTGGCGGCGGTCATACTGATCCCGTCGCTGATCTTCACATTGGGCAATCCGAAAACGAATGCGGATATCCCGCTCTTTTCCACCTATCTGCGGGAGGATTATATCGAGCTGCTCAAAGCGCTTTTTCTCCCCAACGAGGCGATGAACGTCGGAGCCAGCGGGCGGCCGCAGAACTTTTCGTCAATGTCCCTTTACCTGCCGATGGTCGGTTCGCTTCCCGCGCTTCTCTACTGTGCCCGGCAGAGGACGAAAAAGCTTTGTCATTTTATCCTGCTTTGCTTTGTGATGGCGTGTTTTCCGTTTCTCAACAGCCTTTTTGTGGCGGCCAGCAGCGACGCCTATTTCCGCTGGTTCTATATGCTGATTTTAATGCTGGCGCTTGCCACGGTGCGGCTGCTGGATCGTCCGTCAAAAGCCGGTTACGGCAAGTATGCCGTTGCCTATCTGGTCTCGTTCGCGGTGTTTGTGGCGTTTTTGGTCTTCGGATCGGGAAGCGGGCCGACCGGCAATCTTATCCTTACCTGGAAGTATTTTCTGCTCCAGGTTCTGATCTCCCTTGCGGGCTTTTCGCTCACCCTTTTCCTGCTGCAAAGAAAGGCGGCGGGCAAACGGTATGTTGCCGGTTTTCTCGCGGGCGCGGCGGTTTTTTCCGTTATGACCGGCTTCCTCACCGTCTATCGGATGAAATCTCACGATTCGATGGTCGCCGGGCAGGTGGCGGGCGAATTCAACGCCGCCGCGCAGGTCATCAAAATGCCCGAGGGCGAGGATTACCGGATCATCACAAGCGATCAGGCGAACGAGGGAATGTATTTTCCCGTTCCGTCCATTCTCTGCTGGAACAGCACGATATGCGGCTCCGTGTTTCGTTACTATGAGTTGATCGGCGCGCCGCGGAACACCTATGCCGCCGTGAAAGGCGACAATCTGCCCGTCATGCTGCTCCTTTCCGCCAAATACGATCTCACCCTTGCGGAGGAAGCCGGCAAAACGCCACTTGCCGGGTATGACGGCGATTATGTGCATATGCGCCTTTATGAGCGGGAGATGTTCCTCCCGTTCGGCTTCGGGTATACCCATTATCTGACCGAATCGGAGCTTCGCGCCTATCCGCCGGAGGAGCGGCAGCGGCTGATGCTCCGCGCGGTCGTGGTGCGGGATGAGGATGCGGAGAAGGTCGCTTCCTACCTGTCGCCTTTGCCCGAAGCCGAGCAAAGCGGGCTTTCTGACGCGGCGCTTTACCGGGATTATCAGGAGCGGAAAGCGGAAGCTTCCTCCTCCTTTACCCGGACGACCGATTCGTTTCACAGCGTACTCACTTCCGAGCGGGGCGGGATGGCTTTTTTCAGCGTTCCGTATGATAAAGGCTGGCACGCGACGGTAAACGGACAGCCGGTCGAGGTCGTATATACGGGCGGATTTATGTCGGTGCCGCTGACAGCAGGAGAAAATGAGATCGTCTTTCGGTACTCGCCGACAGAGTTGTGGATTGGCGCGGGGGTGACCGGCGTCAGCTGGCTCATTTTCTTGGCGGTGCTGATTTTGGATCGCCGCCGCACCCGCAGGACAATTCGTCCCGGCTGCAAAGCGGATTTTGCGTAAAAAGATCCCGCGCTTTAGAGCGCGGGATCTTTTAATGCCTGTTCCAGAATACCGGCGGCGGACGCCGCCAAGTCGGCGCAGGGTCGTTTTTGATAATAGGCGGCCGTTCTTTCCTCGGGAGTCGGGCTATTGTCCGGTCTGCCGCCCAATAGCTCTCTGCAGGTCAGCGCGCCGTTTTCGGCGCGAAACCGTTCCGCCATATCCTGAATCGCGGCGTACAGCTCCTTTTTCTCCTGCCTTGCGGCGGGATCGTCGTAGCCGTGGAGCAGGCCGTATACCAGCACGGCGCCCGAAAACGCGCCGCACACCTCCCGCAGCCTTCCCATGCCGCCGCCGAAGCCGCTTGCCAGCCGGGCAAGCCGATCCTCCGGCAGATCGCACAGATCGGCAAACGCAAGCGCCACTGACTGCGCACAGTTGCAGCCTTTTTGAAAATACGCCTTTGCCTTCTCGCTTCTTGTCATCGCACCGTCACCTCTTATGTTATCCTATCACGACGGTGTGGGTTTTCCAAGAGGTCAGATCGCGCCCTTTTTCATCTCCAGCCGGAGCTTGTCGGCGATCATGGCGATAAACTCGCTGTTGGTCGGCTTGCCGCGGCCGGTGTGGACGGTGTATCCGAAATAGCTGTTGAGGGTATCCACATCGCCTCGGTCCCATGCCACCTCGATCGCGTGGCGGATTGCCCGCTCCACCCGGGAGGCGGTGGTGCCGAACCGTTTTGCCACATCGGGATAAAGCCGTTTGGTAACGGAATGGATCATCTCTTCATCCCGTACCGACAGCCGGATCGCTTCCCGCAGATAATGGTAACCCTTGATGTGCGCCGGCACGCCGATCTGGTGAATGATCTCGGTGATGGTGAATTCCAGATCTTCTTCGGACGGCTCGGCGCCCTGCCCGGTCAGCAGTTCGATCCGCTCCGAAAGCGCGGCCGGGTCGATCGGGAGCAGAATATAGTAATCCGCACCGTGCTCCATCAGCTGCTGCTCCAATGAGGCGCTGTGATAGGAAGACACAATGATAAAGCGGGGCGGATGAGCAAGCTTTTTGCATTCCTTCATCAGTCCGATCGCGTCGATTTGGGGGAGAAATGCCTCGGTGATGACCACGTCGGGGCAGCTTTCCCGGATCGCCTGCCGTACTGCCGCGCCGTTTTTCGGCAGAATTTTGCATTCATGCCCCAATAAGGTGAGCTGTTTTGCGGTCGGAATGCCGAAGTCCGGCGTATCGTCCGCGAGATAAACTCTACTTTTCTTTGTCATAGCAACAAATCCTCCTTTTTTCTTTTCCACAGCGCGCGCAGCTGTTGAATGGGCATACCGCAAAAGACCGGATCTGTCTTTCTGCGGTATTACCTGTTTTCTCTACATATAGTAACACATATTTTTCATTCGTGCAACACTTTTTCCAAAAATTGGCAAAAGATTTTGTCGACTTTTTTCGACATTCGGAGGATTTGAAAATTCTGCGCCGTGATCCGGCCGTGCCGTACATTCGCCTTGACGGCCTCATCCGCCTCGGGGCAGCGGCAGGCGGGAACGGCGGCTGTCAGGAGGGGAAAAGGGATTCGCTGGCAGCATACATGTTTTCCAGAAAGATGCCGTAGCCCTCGGTGGGATCGTTGAGAAAGACATGGGTGACCGCGCCGATCAGCTTGCCGTTTTGGATGATCGGACTGCCGCTCATTCCCTGTACGATGCCGCCCGTCTCATCAAGCAGACGGGGGTCGGTGATTTTCAGCACCATGTTTTTGGTCAGATTGTCCTCCCGCAGGCTCACCCGTTTGATCTCCACCTCATATTCCTGCGGCTTTTGTCCCGCAACGGTGGTGAGGATGGAAGCGGGGCCGGGTACTACCTCCTGCTTTAATCCGACCGGGATCGCCTCACGGTCGGAGGGCGCCCGATACAGCCTGCCGAATACGCCGGTCTCGGAATTTTTCAAAATCGTCCCGACCGCCGTTTCGGACAGAAAGCTGCCCTGCAGTTCGCCGGCGCTTCCCTCGGCGCCCTTTATGATACCGCTGATCGACACGTCGACCACGTCGCCGGTCAGAAGCGGGAGGATATCGCCGGTGTCCACGTCGCAGATCGCATGACCCAGTCCGCCGAAGGTGTTGTCCTTCGGGTTAAAAAAGGTGACGGTGCCGATACCGGCGGAGCTGTCCCTCACCCATACGCCCGCCTTGTAAACGCCGTCGTTTTTGTCCAGCGCGGGGGAGACGGAGGCTAAGCGGCTCTCGCCGTTGTGGAGGTACTGCACGGCAACGGCCTTCCCGCCGCTTTTTGCCATACAGGCGGCGACCTCCTCATTGGAGTTGACCGGCGTGCCGTCTATCTCCCGCAGGATATCGCCGACCGCGATCCCCGCGTCCTTTGCGGGGAGCTTTTCGCCCTCTGCGGTTTCAATCTCGCCGAACGCTACCACGATCACCCCTTCGGTCAGCATCTTGATCCCGAAGGGATTGCCGCAGGGGATCAGCGATACCTCCGGAATGGTCTGCACCGTGATCTCCCGGATCGGGATGATCCCCAAAAGCTGTACGATATTGCGGGTTCCCGCACCGTTGCTGCCGCCTGCCTGCACCGTTTCAGAGGCAGGTGTGAGGGTCACGCCGTGCGGAAGGGTGAGGGTGTGACCCGCGGTGAGATAGTAATGCTCCGGCAGGGCATAGGCAAGGTACCCGCCGTAGCCGAAAAACAACACCGTCACCACGCAGAGCAGGGTGACGGTGTAACGCAGTATGCCTTTCATCCGTTTCACGCTCCTTCTGATTACCATACAACAGTGTATGTAAAAAGAAGGTCGAAGATACAGAGATAAACGGCAGGATTATTTTGTAAGCTTTGGGCGAAGGACAAACAGATACCAGCCGATCAGCCGGGAAAGGGCGATGTCGTACAGGATAAAGATCGAAAGACCGCCGATCAACCCGATCGGCAAAAGCCAAGCGGGAAGTGCGATCAGCTCCGGATCGGGGAATAAAAAGCGGAATACCAGATAGCAGGCGGTCATGGCGGCGGCGGCGGTCAGCAGCTTCAAGGGCCACTCCGCCTTTTTTGCTTTTTGCTCCAACAGCGATTTGAGGATCGGATAATATCCGAAAAAGGCGAGAAATAAGATCGCCGCCGTTTGATCGGGGGTCAGCATGATCCCGAGGAGCGAGACGGCAAGGTAGGCGCAGACGGCGGCAACCGTGCCGCATTCGATCAAAAGCGCGGCGAATAAAGCGCCTGCCAGCGCGGGCAGCGCCAGGGTCGCAAAGGGGAACAGCCCGGTCATGAACAAAAAGACAAGGCTTAAAGCGCTCAATAAACCGCCCAGCGCGATGCGTTTCGATTGCTTCATCGTTAGCAGCAGGGAATGAGGTCCCCGCCCATGCACTCACAGCAGCAGTCGGCACAGATCAGATCGCTGCAGCAATTGCAGGCGTTTAAGCCGCCTGTCGGGGCGGCACGGTAGGGCTGGCTGCCCGGTGCGCCGAAGCCGCCGCCTCGCTGCCACATCATCTGATTGAGGGCGGCACGGTACTCGGGATTGCCGGGGTCGATCTGGCAGGCAAGCCCGATCTCCTGACGGGCATTGTCCAGCCAGCCGCGTTTGTAATAGATCGTACCCTTCAAAAAATGCCATTCGGCGCTTCTGCGGTCAGCGGGAATACCGTCCAACAATTCTTCGGCTTCCACCTGCCTGCCCTGCTGGATCATGCGGCGGATATCGGCGTACTCCGCAGAACCGCCGGTATAGCCTTGTCCCGTGCTTCCGGCGGACGATTGCCCGGTGCGGCGCTGGGCCATGATCTGGTCATAGGCGGCGTTTACCTCCTGCATCTTCTCGGTCGCAACGTCGGCAAGCGGACTGTTTGCGTAGTTGTCCGGATGATACTTTCTGGCAAGGGCTTTGTAAGCCTCCTTGATCTGTTCTTCTGTCGCGTCGCGTGAGACGCCCAGAACCTGATAGGGATCGGTCATGCACGGCACTCCTTTTTACGGTCCAGCAGGCGGTTTTGCTCCTGCTTCATTCCCAGATAGATGATGTTCTCCAAAACCGGCGAAAAATTCCCGGCGTCCAAAAGCTCATAGGCGGCCGCCGCCTCGGCGTCAGACTGCTGTAAAAGCTCCACCGCGTAGTCGCGGCACTTTTCCTCGTCTGTCCCGAACCGGAGGAGCAGGGGATTGAACCTCTGTCGCTTTTTGTCCGTCTCCAGATCGTCCAGCGCGTCCATAAAGTAGATCCACCGCCCCATGCAGTAGCCAAGCCGGTATAAAATGCGGCGCTCGGTTTCGTCCTCGGATAATTCCGAGAGGATCTTTCCCAGCGTATCAGCGGTCGGGTGCGCCGCCTCGTCCGGCGTGCAGTCTGGTTTTGCCTCGGCTTCCCACTGCATCGGCATGATCTTTTCGCAATGCTCCGCCAACTTCGGGAAGCGCGCCGCAGCCTTTTTGTGCAGACGGCGGAAGTAGGGACCGGTCAC
>CANQKG010000060.1 GCA_947624425.1 uncultured Clostridia bacterium
AGAGGAGGTCACGCAGACGTCGCAGATCGTTTTCAGCTCGGTGGTGGTGTTGATGTAGGCGACCACCGCATAATCGGGGTACTGCTTTTTCACCGCCGAGATGAGGTCTTTGTCCATCTGCTCCGCCATCGGGCAGCCGGCGGTCGGATTGGCAAGGAGCACTTTCTTTTCGGGGGAGAGGAGCTTGACCGTCTCCGCCATGAACCGCACACCGCACATCAGCATGGTCTGCTGCGGCGCTTTGGCGGCCTCGACGCTTAACTTGAACGAGTCGCCGGTGATGTCGGCGATCTCCACGATCTCCCTTGCCTGATAGCTGTGGGCGAGAATGCAGACGTTCCGCTCCTGTTTCAGCCGTGTGATCTCCTTTTGCAGCTCGGTAATGGTCATAATCTGTCTCCTTCTTTTTTTCGGTCGCCCACTGCGGTGACGATCCGGTATCCTGCCTCGGCAACCCGCTTTTCCAAGCTTGCGCGGCTCTCCGCCGCCTCCTCGTCGGTGCAGATTTTGTTGTCGTATAGGGTATAAAGCCGCCGCACGCCGACCGGCGAGAGGTTCGGCATCACCACATTCGCGCCCGCTTTCAGTCCCATCTCCCGTCCCTGCGGGTGGATCGTCCCCAGTGCCGTGGTGGAGGGGATCAGCGCCGTCGGAAAGAGAAGCCGCAGGATCGCCACCAGCCGGAGGGTCAGAGGCAGGCTCCCGTTCGGGAAATCGGCAAAGGGCGTGTCTGCATGGGTCAAAAAAGGACCGATCCCGATCATGTCGGGCTGCAATTCCTGCAAAAATCGGAGGTCGGCAATCAGATGCTCGGTTTTCTGGTAAGGCGATCCCACCATGAAGCCGGAGCCGACCTGGTACCCGATCCGTTTGAGCGCAAACAGGCAGTCCTTCCGGTGCTGTAAGCTCATGCTGTCGGGATGGAGCTTTTTGTAATGCGCCTCGTTTGCCGTTTCGTGCCGCAGCAGGTAGCGGTTTGCCCCCGCTTCAAAGTACGCCCGGTAGCTTTCGGCGGACTTTTCTCCCAGCGAAAGGGTGATCGCGCAGTCGGGAAACCGGCGGCGTATCTCCGATACGATATGGCAGATCCGCTCGTCGGTAAACCACGGGTCCTCGCCCCCTTGCAGCACAAAGGTGCGAAAGCCGAGAGCATATCCCGTGTCGCAGCAGGCGAGGATTTCTTTCTCGCTCAGCCGGTAGCGGGCGGCGTTTCGGTTGCTTTTCCGGATCCCGCAGTAATAGCAGTCGTTTTTGCAGTAGTTCGAGATCTCGATCAGCCCGCGGATATACACCTCGTCCCCGTATACCTGCCGCCGCACCCGGTCGGCAGCGGCAAAGAGCGCGGCGTCGCAGCGGTCGGTCGCAAGCAGGGCGAACAGCGATTCGTCCGGCAGATCGCGGTCACGGCAAAGCGCCGCAACGGGATCGGTATTCGGCATCTCTTTCCACCCCCTGTGAGTTTTACTATACCATGAACGCAGTGAATGGTATTTGCCATCCAAAGCCGGTTGCCGTGCAGCGCAAAGCGCAAACGGCGAGGCGCTGGCAATCAAAAGTATAATAGCCGCTTCGCGGGTATTATACCACAGTTTCTAGAAAAATAAAAGTCCTTTCACAGAGGCTTTAACGGTTGCAATTAGATTTGCGGGTGTTTGAATCCCACCACCGCGCTTTAGCGCGGTCCCCCTCCCTTTCACAAGGGAGGCACTGGCGACCAAATTAGTTTTGATAGAAATTTAGCAAAGCATGCTGACAAAAGATCTCGTTTAACAAGCCAACGGAAGATTTTTCTTTTTTCACTTATCCCATTTCAAACCACCATGCTGCCGTTCCTGTCAAAACCTCCCTTGTCAAAGGGAGGGGGACCATGCGGCAGCATGGTGGTGGGATTCAAAAAGCATTTTTGGTATCACAAATGCTACTTTTCCTCTGCCGAGCAGGCGGCGATCAGCGCTTCCTTCTCGGCGTGGGTCAGCTTTTTGAGCGCCGCTTCCCGCCGCAGCGCTTCGCTTTTGGTGGCAAACGCCTCGGTGTAAACTAACTCCACCGGCAGGCGGGAGCGGGTGTACTTCGCGCCCTTTTTGCGCATGTGCATGTTAGTCCGGCGGACGGGATCGGTGGTGTAGCCGCTGTAAAGGGTGCCGTCCGCACAGCGGAGCATATAGGCGTAATGGGTCATGGCCGCCAATCCGGTACGCGGGAGCCGCGATAGGTAAGCCTCCCGGTCTGCCCGATCCGGCAGCCGTCGTAAGAGATGGGAGAAACGGCAAGCCGCTCCCGCGGCAGCCGGACGATCACCGCCGTCCACAGTCCGACCACCGGACAGACGGCAAGTATACGCAAAACCGCGTTCCAATCCATGCTTCCACCTCCGGCTGCGGATTTTGCCCATCCCTATGATACCACAACCGCCGCCGTTGCGCAAGAAAGGGCAAAAAATTCCCCGAAGGCGTTTGCCTTCGGGGAATAGAGAAAACAGGTTATCTCTTTGAGAACTGCGGTGCGCGGCGGGCGGCCTTGAGGCCGTATTTCTTCTGTTTACTTCAACACGATCTGCACTTCTTTCCCCAAAGACTGCGCTACTTTTGTCAGAAAATCAAGAGACGGATTATACGTCCCGCTTTCCAGTCTGGAGATGTTGGATTTTTGTGTTCCGACTCTGAATGCAAGTTCCTCCTGCGTGATGTTTTGCTTTGCGCGTTCCTCTATGATTTGAGATACAATTTCATATCTCGGCTTCAACCTTTCGTATTCTTCCCTAAACTCAACGTCTTTCATCAAAATATCTTTCACTTCTGAAAATTTTGCTCCTGCTTTACTCATCATAACACCTTCTCTCATAATCTTGTTTGTATCGCACTGCTCTGTCTAACTCATTTTTCGGGGTCTTGCCGGATTTTTTGGTAAAGCCGTTGAGCAATACAAAGGTCTTATTTTGAAAAGTAAAATAAAATATTCTGCTGATGTCGGATGAAAATTTAATTCTAAGCTCAAACAGACCTTTGTATTTTTCGCCCTTTACCGGTTTGACATAAGGCTCTCTGAGATTTGCTCCGTGTTTTTCCAGCAGCTCAATTTCGGAAAACGCTTTGGCTCTCATTTTAGGGTTTAGCGTAAACAAAAAATCCAGAACAGGGATATCGCCGTTTTCCTTTTTGTAATACTCAATTTGCCAATCCATCACGCACCCCCATATAGTATATGTCGTCTCTATAGACTATGTTATCATATATGATAACATAAGTCAAGATTTTTTGAAAGGGCGATCTATATCTTTCTTACGCAAAAAATTCCCCGAAGGCGTTTGCCTTCGGGGAATAGAGAAAACAGGTTATCTTTTCGAGAACTGCGGAGCGCGGCGGGCGGCTTTGAGGCCGTATTTCTTCCGCTCCTTCATTCTCGGGTCGCGGGTCAAGAAGCCCGCTTTCTTGAGCGCCGGACGCAGCTCGGGGTCGAACTGGAGCAGCGCGCGGGACAAGCCGTGCCGGATCGCGCCTGCCTGACCGGTCACGCCGCCGCCCGCAACGGTGCAGACGATGTCGAACTTGCCGAGGGTGTCGGTCAGATTCAGGGGCTGACGGACGATCAGCTTCAGCGTTTCCAGACCGAAATAGTCGTCGATGTCCCGTCCGTTGATGGTGATGGAGCCGCTGCCCTCATAGACGCGCACCCGGGCTACCGAGTGCTTTCTCCGGCCGGTACCGTAAAAATAAGGTTTCGATTCATACATAATGTCAAGCCTCCTTCCGTCTTACAGCTCGCAGCTTTCGGGATTCTGGGCGGCGTGGAGATGCTCCGCGCCGGCGTAGACCCGCAGGCGGGTGAGAGCCTTTCTGCCCAGCGCATTGTGCGGGAGCATACCGGTTACCGCCAGCTTCATGGCGAACTCGGGACGCTCGGCCATCAGCTTGTCGTAGCGAACCTCCTTGAGGCCGCCGATCCAGCCGGTGTGCCGGCGATAGAACTTCTGCGTTTTCTTGTTTCCGGTCAGCACCGCTTCGGCACAGTTGATGATGATCACATGGTCGCCGCAATCCACATGGGGTGTAAAGGACGGCTTATGCTTTCCGCGGAGCAGATGGGCGGCTTTGGCGGCCACGTGACCCAGCGGTTTGCCCGCCGCGTCCAGCACATACCAGTTCCGCTTCACATCCGCCGGTTTTGTCATGGTGGTAGACATGATAGGGTTTCCTCCGTTTCATAAATTTATCAGCCTGCCCATTATAGCGCAGGCGAAAGCCGGCGTCAAGCCCTTTTTGGCGGTTTTTTTGATTTATAGCCCTCATTCTCTCGATTTCTCTTTGTTTTTCTCGATTTCTCGCGATATCTCGTTTGCCGTTTCATTTTTTGCAAATCGGGGAATTTTGTGCAGAACGGCGGAAAACGGCGTTTGGTTTTATGCAAATTGCCATTAACATTTGGTATAAAACGGGGCGAAAATTCGTTTTCGTGGAAAAGTCTGTGGAAAAGGTGGAAAACAAAACGGACAAAACTCCCGCAATTTGCAGACTTTTCCGGTTCATTCGGTATAAACCCCGGTGGAAAACGGTATAATACAAAAAGTAATGCTTTTTTGGTGCGCACTTGTGGTGAGTGGGAGCAGCGGACTTTTTTGCCCGATCCCGAGAGGGTGCAGCGATAAAGACATATTGACAATCCATTTAGCGTAGTGCTTTTGGTACGCACTTGTGGCTCGGTGAGAAGAGCGGACTTTTTTGCCCGATCCCGAGCGCGGTGTGGTGATAAAGACATATTGACAACCGATTTAGTGTGGAGCTTTACCCATTTTGCCCGGAACGAAGTAAATGCCATTTGAATCCCACCACCGCGCTTTAGCGCGGTCCCCCTCCCTTTCACAAGGGAGGCTCTGGCGAACAAGCAGGTTTTGATAAAAATTTTAACAAATGTAAGCTGACGGAAGATTACACCGAACCGGCTGACGGAAGCTTTTATTTTCTCCACTTATCCTATTTCAAACCGCTATGCTGCCATCTTTGTCAAAACCTCCCTTGTGAAAGGGAGGGGGACCGCGAAGCGGTGGAGGGATTCAAAAAAGGCAAGCCTTCATACGCTGCCCGATGTAAGGACAAACAAAATATAGTATGTACATACAGCCCGATCTTCACACCCTCTCGGCTTCGGGCGAAAAGCCTGCTACCCCCACTTACCACAAGTGCGAACCAAAAAGGGTTTGCCCGCAGGGAATTGACAAGAGGGAGAAAATAGGGTACAATATTTGGAAGGATATTTGGTTCGGTCACGGCTCGGCCGCATACGTTGCGGCCGACGCCGCTTATTCCGGCGCTCCAAACAAGGGCACGACGCTTCATGTCATCTTACCATCGACCGCCCTGTTGGAAAGCGGCAGCGGCCGCCGCCGGAGGGATAAACTGAATGGGGACCCGTGCGGTTCCCGAGGGGAACCGGGTCGCGGCGATGGAACGATCTTACGGGCGAGAAAGCGCGCATCGGCCGCAGGGCTCTCTTTTGATACCGAAAGCGTCGGTTTTGCGCCGACAGAATATCCGATCGCTTCCGATCAGGCGGGAGGATCGAAACCGCCGGAGCGCCCGACCGGCAGAATGGAGTTTATTTTATGGCAATGCAGGAAGAGAGAAACGGGCGGCACGGCAGCAGACCGGCGGAGAAAAAGCCGGCGCGGCGGAATGCCGCCAAAACGGGGACTGCCGGAAAGCCGCCGGCAAAGCGGCAGCCGGCAAGGCAGTCCCAGCCGGTCAAGAAGCCGGTAAAAAAGCCGGCGGAGCGGCGGCGGCAGCCGGTGCGGATCATCCCGCTGGGCGGACTGGGCGAGGTGGGGAAGAACATCACCCTGTACGAGTGCGGGAACGACGCATTTTTGGTGGACTGCGGCATGATGTTCCCGGACGAATCGATGCTGGGGGTGGACTCGGTTCTTCCCGATTATACCTATCTGGAGCAGATCAAGGATCGGCTGCGGGGGATCTTTCTCACCCACGGGCATGAGGATCATATCGGCGGCCTGCCCTATTTTTTGCAGAAGATCAACATCCCGCTCTACGGCACCCGCCTGACGCTGGCGCTGGTGGAGGGGAAGCTGAAGGAGCACGGGCTGCTCGGCAAGGTGAAGATGAATGTGGTAAAGCCCCGCCAGACGGTGCGGGTGGGCTGCATGGCGGTGGAGTTTATCCGGGTCAACCACTCGATCCCGGACGCGGTCGCGATGGCGATCCACACGCCCGCCGGAGTGATCATCCAGACCGGCGACTTTAAGATCGACTACACGCCGATCGAGGGCGAGATGATCGACCTTGCCCGGTTTGCCGAGCTGGGGAGCCGCGGGGTGCTTTGCCTGTTGTCCGATTCGACCAATGCGGAGCGTCCGGGCGCCACCATGTCGGAGCGCACGGTGGGAGCTAGCTTTGAAACCCTTTTCAATACCGAGGCGGCCAGCAGCCGCCGGATCATCGTGGCGACCTTTGCTTCCAATATCCACCGGATCCAGCAGATCATCGACTCTGCCAAACGGCACGACCGGAAGGTGGCGGTATCGGGACGGAGCATGATCAACGTGGTCAGCCGGGCGATGGAGCTGGGGTACCTCCGGGTGCCGGATAAGCTGCTGATCGACATCGAGGAGATCGGCCGGTACCCCAAGGAAAAGACCGTGCTGATCACCACCGGCAGTCAGGGCGAGCCGCTGAGCGCGCTGTCGAGAATGGCGACGGGCGACCACCGGCAGGTGCGGGTGTCGGACGAGGACTATATCATCATTTCGGCGACCCCGATCCCGGGCAACGAAAAGCACGTCACCCGGGTGGTGAACGACCTGCTCAAGCTGGGCGCCGAGGTGATCTACGAGCGGATGTATGAGATCCATGTGTCGGGTCACGCCTGTCAGGACGAGCTGCGCACCATGCTTGCGCTGACAAAGCCGAAGTTTTTCCTGCCGGTACACGGGGAGTATAAGCATCTGAAAAAGCACGCCGATCTGGCGATCGGGCTGGGGATCCCGCGGGAGAACGTCCGGATCGCCGAGATCGGGCAGGTGCTGGAGCTGGACGGTGTGGAGATGAAGCTCGCCGGTACCGTTCCGGCAGGGCAGGTGCTGGTGGACGGGCTGAGCGTCGGCGACGTCGGCTCGATCGTGCTGCGGGACCGGAAACGGCTGGCGGAGGACGGGCTGATCGTAGTGACGGCGGTGATCGACCGGGAGACCGGACTGCCGGTCTCGGGACCCGGTATCGTGTCCCGCGGATTTGTCTATGTGCGGGAATCGGAGGAGCTGATGGCCGAAGCGGAGCGGATCGCCGTCGGCGCGCTCAAGCACTGCCGGGATCACGGGATCCGCGACTGGGGCGTGATGCGGGTGCATCTGCGGGATACGATGTCCCAGTTTATCTACCGGAAAACCAGACGGTCGCCGATGATCCTGCCGGTCATCATGGAGGTATAAGCGGCGGGCGGGGAAAGCCGTCTGCCAAAGGAGTTTTAAGGATATGAAAGAGAAAAAACCGCCCGAGATGCGGGTGCTGGTCGGGATCCTTTCGGTATTGCTGCTGGTGATATCGGGCGCGGGCATTCTGTTTGCGCCGACCTACGGCTATATTTGCCTTGCCGTTTCGGCGGTGGCGGTGCTGGCCGTCT
>CANQKG010000061.1 GCA_947624425.1 uncultured Clostridia bacterium
GCATATCCCGCCGATAAGGGATAGCCTCCCTGTCAAGTTCATCCTTGATCGTTTCGATCATCTCCCGCACCCCGCAGATCTCGTCCACGCAGGTGACAAGCGGCACCAAGACCGAAACATTGCCGTAAGCGGAAGCCCGCAAAATGGCGCGAAGCTGAGTTTTATACAGTTCGGGATGCCTCAGGCAGTACCGGACGGCGCGGAACCCCATAAAGGGGTTTTCCTCTTTTTTCAGCCCCAGATAGGGGATATTTTTGTCCCCGCCGACGTCCAGCGTCCGAATGACGACCTCTTTCCCCCGCATACCGGCGGCAACGGCACGGTAGGCGGCAAGCTGCTCCTCCTCGGTCGGCGCGGCGTCCCGCTCCAAAAACATAAGCTCGGTGCGAAACAGCCCGATCCCCTCGGCGTCTCCCCGAAGCACGGCGTCCAAATCGCGGGGAGAGCCGATATTGGCAAGCACCCGCTTTTCCTCCCCGTCACCGGTGAGAGTGGGCTTTCCCCGGTACCGGTCATCCACCGCCTGTTCGGTCGCCGCCTTTTTCTGCTTTGCAAGAAGCCTTTCCCGAAGCGGCTTATCTATATTTTGATACACCGCGCCGTCATAGCCGTCCACCGCAAGCTCTGCCCCCGGCGGGATCAGCGCCATGGCGCCTTTTACCCCCAGCGCCGCCGGCAGATGCAGCGCACGGGCAATGATCGCCGCGTGGGAGGTCTCCCCTCCCTGCTCGGTCACGATCCCCGCAAGGTGCGCGGTATCCAGACCCGCGGTCATAAAAGGCGTCAGCTCGTCGGCGATCAAAATCGTATCGGGCGGCAGGACGGAAAGCCCGACCTCCGCGCTTCCGGTCAACAGCCTTACCATTTGCGTTTTGACATCCCGCAGATCGGCGGCGCGCTGACGGGTCGGTTCATCGTCCGAGCCTTCAAACGCCGCGCTTATCAGATCGCAGACCCGTTCCACCGCCGTTTTGGCAGAAGCGCCCTTCCTGATCTCCTCCTTGATCTTAGGAAGCAGAAAAGGATCGTGGAGCAGGGCGATATGTCCGCGCAGAATATCGCCGGCCGCGCCGCTTTTATCCAGCCGCTTCGCCGCCTCCCGATTTTCTTGATCGAAAGCCTGCACCGCGTCCTCCAAGTGCTTTTCCTCCGCCTGCGGATCGGCTGCGGCAAAGGTGGGGCAAGCCGCCTCAAAAACCGCGTGATACGCCCTGCCAAAGCCGATTCCGCCCGAAGCGCCGATCCCCTTTAACATACGCCTTCCTCCAAACCCGCTTCGATCAGCGCGACCGCCCTTTCAAGCGCTTCGTTCTCGTCCTCTCCCTCACAGGATACCGTGACCGAATCGCCGCACTTCATCGCCGCCAGCATGATGGAAATCATGCTTTTCCCGTCCGCCTTTTTATCGCCGCTTTGCAGCGTAACGGCCGCGCGAAACGCTCCCATTGCCTTTGCAAATACCGCCGCCGGACGCATATGCAGCCCCTCGGCGTTCAAAAGCGTCACCGTTTTGGCAACCATGCGGTTCACCTGCCTTTCTTAGTTCAGTATTCCCGTTTTGTCAGTATTCCCTCAGTATTCCCATTTTGAAAGCGAAAAGCCCTGAACCGTACTGTCAGGGCTTCGGCTTTTATGCTTTGTTCTGCGCCTCTACCAAACGAACGCCGCAGTACATCTCCCGCAGCTTCGGCTTTTCGATCTTGCCGGTCGCGTTCCGGGGAACCTTGGCAAAGATGATTTTTCTCGGACGCTTGTACCGAGGCAGATCGGTACAGAAATGGTTGATCTCCTCCTCGGTGCAGGTCTCCCCCTCCTTGACCTGTATGATCGCCGCCGCGATCTCACCCAGTCTCGGATCGGGCAGACCGATGACCGCCACATCGTGAATTTTCGGATAAGCCGCCAAAAAGTCCTCGATCTGAACGGGATAGAGGTTCTCGCCGCCGGAGATGATGACGTCCTTCTTGCGGTCCACGAGGAAGACGAAGCCCTCCTCGTCCTGCATCGCCATGTCGCCGGTGTGGAGCCAGCCGTTTTTCAGCACCTCCGCCGTCGCTTCGGGATCGTGATAGTAGCAGACCATCACGCCGGGACCTTTCACGCACAGCTCGCCGACCTTGCCCTGCTCCACCTGCCGACCCTGCTCATCCACAATCTTGGTTTTCCAGCCGTAGCCAGCCACACCGATTGCGCCGACCTTATCTACATTCTCCAGCCCCAGATGAACGCAGCCCGGTCCGGTCGATTCGGACAGCCCGTAGTTGGTGTCATACTGATGATGCGGAAAATACTTTAGCCAATGCCGGATCAGCGACGGCGGCACCGGCTGTGCGCCGATGTGCATCAGCCGCCACTGGGACAGCCGGTAATCCTCCAGCCGCAATTCTCCCCGATCCAGCGCCGCCAGAATATCCTGCGCCCACGGCACCAAAAGCCAGACAATGGTACACCCCTCGCCCGACACCGCCTCCAGCACCGATGCCGGAGAATTCCCCTTGAGCAATACTGCCTTGCTGCCGGTGAAAAGGGAGCCGAACCAGTGCATTTTTGCGCCGGTATGATAGAGCGGCGGAATACACAAAAACACATCGTCATGGGTGGTTTTATGATGCAGCGCCTCCATTTTGGCGGACTGGGACAACGCCTGGTGCCGCAGCAAAATCGCTTTCGGAAAGCCGGTCGTACCGGAGGAATAGTAAATTGCCGCCTCATCGTCCTCCTCGATCAGCACCTTTGGAGCGGTGCTGGAGCAGTTTGCCGCCGCCGGAAAATAATCCTCGGCAAAGGAGGGACAGTTTTCCCCCACGAAAAGCAGCAGCCGCTCTTTCCCCAGATCGTCCGCAATGCTCTCCACCCGTCCGATAAACTCGGGGCCGAAGAACAGCACGTCGACGTCTGCCAGCTTAACGCAGTAGTCGATCTCCTCGGCGGTGTAGCGGAAATTGAGCGGCACCGCGACAGCGCCGGTCTTGAGCACGCCGAAATAGATCGGCAGCCATTCGAGGCAGTTCATCAGCAGTATCGCCACCTTCTGCCCCTTTCGGATCCCCTGCCCATCAGCAGATTTGCCACCCGGTTTGCCTTTTCGTCAAAAACCGACCATGTGATCGCACGCCGATAGGGCGCGGTGGCGCTCGGCTGGATCAGCTCGTACTCCTTCCATGTGACCCGCTGTATCTCCTGCACCTCCGGATTGATCTCCACCAGCGCGGTTTCTTCGCCATACAGCTTGCTGTTTCTCTCCAGCAGATCGGTGATCGGCATATCGCTCGCTCCTTACTTTAACAATTTTACTTGTTAAAATCATCATAGCCTATTTCACGCCGAAAGTCAAGGGCAGGCAAAAAGGCGGTGCAAATATTTGTCCGCCCTATTGACTTTACCGATTTTATGCGTTAAACTGATATAGTAAATTCGCTTTGAAAGGAATGATCGTTATGATCCTCAAGCTGGTTTTGCTGGTGGTGTTCTTTGCCGTCATGGTCGGCATCGGCGTATACTGCCGCAAAAATGCCGTCAATGTAAACGGCTTCGTGCTGGGCGGACGGGCGGTAGGTCCCTGGCTCACCGCATTCGCCTTCGGCACCTCCTATTTTTCCGCCGTGGTCTTTGTGGGCTACGCCGGTCAGTTCGGCTGGAAGTACGGCATCGCCGCCACTTGGGCGGGCATCGGCAACGCGCTGATCGGCTCACTGCTGGCATGGGCGGTACTCGGACGCCGCACCCGCATCATGACCCAGCATCTCGACAGCGCCACCATGCCGGAGTTCTTCGGCAAGCGGTTCGGAAGCGATTCTCTGAAGATCGCCGCCTCGGTGGTCACCTTCATCTTCCTGATCCCCTACACCGCCTCCCTTTATAACGGACTGTCCCGCCTGTTTGCCATGGCGTTTGACATCGACTATGCGGTCTGCGTGATCGTCATGGCGGTGCTGACCGGCGTCTATGTCATCGCGGGCGGGTATATGGCGACCGCCATCAACGACTTTATTCAGGGCATTATCATGATCTTCGGCATCTGTGCCGTGATCGTGGCGGTACTCAAAAGTCAGGGCGGATTTTTGGCGGCGTTAAACGGGCTGTCCCAGATCACCGACGAAACGGTGTCCGCCTCCCCCGGCATTTTCAACTCCTTCTTCGGTCCCGATCCGGTCAACCTGCTTGGTGTGGTGATCCTCACCTCGCTGGGTACCTGGGGTCTGCCGCAGATGGTGCAGAAGTTCTACGCAATCAAGAGTGAAAAATCCATCGGAACCGGTCTGGTGGTCTCCACCGTTTTCGCCACCATCGTAGCGGGCGGCTGTTACTTCCTCGGCGGCTTCGGACGGCTGTTCACCGACAAAATGGAGATCGTAAACGGTCTGCCGAACGGCAGCTACGACTCGGTGATCCCCACCATGCTCTCCGGTCTGCCCGATATTCTCATCGCACTGGTGGTCATCCTCGTCCTTTCCGCCTCGATGTCCACCCTCTCCTCGCTGGTGCTGACCTCCAGCTCCACCCTCACCCTTGATCTGATCAAGGGGCATATCGTCAAGAAGATGGACGAAAAGCGGCAGGTATTTCTGATGCGCTGCCTGATCGTGGTGTTTATCCTGATCTCGGTCGTGCTGGCGATCATCCAGTACCGCTCCAGCGTCACCTTTATCGCACAGCTGATGGGCGTGTCCTGGGGCGCGCTGGCAGGCGCATTTCTGGCGCCCTTCCTCTACGGGCTGTACTGGAAGCGCACCTCCAAGATCGCCTGCTGGGTGAACTTTGTGTTCGCCACCGTATTCATGCTGATGGTGATCTCGCCCGCCAAAACCATTCTGCCCGCACTCCTTCAGTCTCCGATCAATGCGGGCGCGTTCTGTATGCTCGCGGGGCTGGTTATCGTGCCGGTCATCTCCCTGATTACCCCCGCGCCGAAGAAAGAGCTGGTGGAGGATGCCTTCTCCTGCTATGAGCAGAAGGTCATGGTGCCGCAGCGGGAAGCGTTGGGCGACCCCGAATGAACCGGATCATCGACTTTCACACCCACACCTTTCCCGATAAGATCGCCGCGTCCACGGTGGAAATGCTGGCGCAGAAATCCCACACCCGTCCCTTTTCGGACGGCACCGCCGGCGGACTCTCCGCCCGTGCGAAGGCTGCGGGCGTCACGCTTTCTATCGTGCTGCCGGTGGCGACCAATCCCCGACAGGTGGCGCATATCAACGACTTTGCCGCCCGCACAAACGAGCATACCGAGCAAACGGGACTTCTCTCTTTCGGCTGTATTCATCCCGACTGTCCGGAATGGAAGGCGGAGCTTGACCAGATCGCCGCGCTGGGTCTGAAAGGGATCAAGCTCCACCCGGTCTATCAGGATGTGGATTTTGACGATCCACGTTATCTCAACATCCTCTCCCGCGCCGGAGAACTGGGGCTGATCGTAATCACCCACGCGGGCGCCGACATCGGCTATCCCGGTGTGGAGCGCTGCACGCCCGAAATGATCCTTCGGGCGATCCGGCAGACAGGTCCGGTCAAGCTGGTGCTGGCGCATATGGGCGGCTGGCGGGAATGGGACCGTGCCGAGGAACTGCTGGCGGATCAGCCGGTTTGGCTGGACACCGCCTTTTCCACCGGCTCGATCACCCCGCTGGACGACGGCTATTACCGCCCGGAGGAACTCCCCATGCTGCAGGAAGCGGACTTTCTGCATATGGTACGCACCTTTGGCGCAGACCGCCTGCTGTTCGGGACGGACAGCCCTTGGAGCGACCAGCGGGAGGGCATCGACTGGATGAACGCTCTCCCCCTGCCGGAAGCTGACAAAAACGCGATTTTAGGCGGCAACGCCGCTCGGCTTTTGGAGATCGACGCATGAAAAACAAACCGATCGTACCGACCGACTGCTTCTTTCAGGGCTGCTTCAATCCCGCTTATGAAGCGGAAATGAGCAAAGCCAAGGAGCAATGCTTTCGGTATAACCGGCTCAGCCCGAATGACCGGGAAACACAGCGGGAGATACTCTCCGCGCTGCTCGGCAAAACAGGCAAGGAGCCGACGATCCTGCCGCCGTTCTGGTGCGATTACGGCTGCAACATTTCGGTAGGAGATTATTTCTACGCCAATCACAATCTCATTATCACCGACGGTGCGCCGGTGACCTTCGGCGATCATCTGTTTATTGCGCCGAACTGCTGTTTTACCACTGCCGAACACGCAATCGACCCCGATATGAGAAAGCGCGGGATCGAGGTGGCGAAACCGATCACGGTGGGCAGCAACGTCTGGATCGGCGCAGGCTCTACGATTCTCGCGGGCGTGACGATCGGCGATAACGCCGTGATCGGCGCGGGAAGCGTGGTGACGCGGGATATTCCGCCCAATGTGGTCGCCGTCGGCGTACCCTGTCGGGTGATGCGGAGCATCACTGAAGCGGATAAAACCCGATACCCATTTTGGAACAAATAAAAATCCACCCGCTGCGCGGGCGGATTTTTATTGCCTTTGTGTTCTTCCCCACGGTATCCACATAATATCCCTTGCACCAAAATTCGCGGTTTCGGTATGCAAATTTCATATTCCCCCATCTCTGAAATATTAACAATGCACTCTTGCCTTTCAAATACCCCATGAATCCCGACGATATTTCGGCGCAAACACCATATGGTACTTGCAATGCCATTTTGTGTGTGCTAAACTTCTTGTGTCGATGTTTTCTTTTTTCATTTATAAATCCTCCGTATGTGGTTTTTATTTTCGACTGGCAGGTCGTCTTTATTCTACCACATACGGAGGATTTTTTCTCACCGGTTAACCTCTTTTCTACCACGCGACTATCGCGTGGTTTTTGGTTTACAAACAAAGAGATTGCATCTGCATTTTATGCGAAACCTCTTTTTTCGTTGACATTTCGCCTTTCACAACCGGTCAAGCACAATTTGCCGAATCCTACTTGACTAATTTGCTCTTCTGTGTTATACTATATCTACCCTAAGATGGGAGGTAGTGCGATGTTTATCGGCAGAGATCGGGAACTTAAAACTCTGGACAAACTATACGATTCGAACAAATTTGAATTCACAGTCATATACGGGCGGCGGCGTGTGGGAAAAACGGCGCTGATCAATCAGTTTATCGGCGGCAAAAACGCCATCTATTTTATGGGCGTGGAGAGCAACGCCAAACAAAATCTTGAAAATTTCAGCAAGAGCATTTTGGAGTACCGCACGGGAATTGAGACGGACGGCTCCTTCCACTCCTTTCAGGCGGCGCTGGAGTATGTATTCAAGCTGTCCGAACAGGAGCGGCTCATTCTCGCCATCGACGAGTACCCCTATGTCGCCCGGTCGGAGAAAAGCCTTGCCTCTACGCTGCAGCTGCTTATCGACAAGTACAAGGACCATTCCAAGCTAATGCTGATCCTCTGCGGCTCGTCCATGTCCTATATGGAGGATCATGTTCTCGCCTACAAAGCGCCGCTTTATGGCCGGCGCACGGCGCAGATGAAGGTTGTCCCCTTTGAGTTTGAGGAAGCCTGCCGGTATTTCCAGAATTTCTCCGACGAGGACAAGGCGCTGCTCTACGGAATCGTCGGCGGGACACCCCAGTATCTGCTGCAAATCAACGACAAA
>CANQKG010000062.1 GCA_947624425.1 uncultured Clostridia bacterium
TATATTATACGCCGTTTTTTCCCGGCTGTCAACCCCTATTCTACCGATTTGAGACTTTCGATCATATCTATTTTTTGAAGCGGCCGCTTCATCACCTGATTGACAAGGAGAGAAAACACAAGGGTAAGCCCCGCCGCCAGCAGGTAGCTTGAAAGCTTTATCTCCCGCCCGAACATCACCATGTCGATCTCCGCCACCTGCACCACAAAGGCGGTGAGCAGCCTGCCAAGCCCCAGCCCTGCTATGATGCCGAGCAGGGTGAGCATCACATTCTCCCGGAAGAGGTACTGCGCCACCTCGGTCGGCGTGAAGCCCAGCACCTTGAGGGTGGCGATCTCCCGCACCCGCTCGGTGAGGTTGATGCTGGTGAGGTTATAGAGCACCACCACCGCCAAACACCCGGCCGAGAGGATCAGCACCACCACCACGGCGATCAGCATATGGGTGATATCCCCGAAGTTTTTGCGGGAATCGGACATCAGATTCATTTGCAGCACCTTGTCGTTTGAAAGCAGGGCGGCGGAGAGCTCCTTTTCGTCCGCTTCGGAAAGGCCGTACCGGACAAGCGCCACATTCGGCGTTGCCGCCTCGCCCGAAAGCATCTCATATTGCTCTGCCGAAAGATAGAGATAATGCTGCACATACTGTTCGGCGATTGCCGTGACCGGCACTTCGATCACGCCGGCGTCCCCGAGGGAGACCGAAAGGGCGTCCCCTGCCGTCACACCCAGCAGGGTCGCCGCCTTTTCGGTCAGCACCGCGCCGTCTGCCGGATCGTAGGGCGTTTGCAGATCGGTACGGCTGTGGAGACTGACGAAATCGGAAAGGGCGGCGGTATCCTCCACCACAAACAGGCTGACATCCAGCGCTTTTTCCTCCGATTCCATCCGACAGGAGCGCTGGTAGACCGGCAGCAGTCCGCCGTTCGGGTCGGCGGCACGAACGGTATCGGTCAGCGCCGCGACGGTATTTTCATCGGGGTCGTCCAGCACCGCCAGCGCCTGATAGGTCCAGACCCGGTCATACTGGTTGGTCACGATGTCCGAGATCGAATCGTTCAGCCCGAAGCCGGTCAGCAAAAGCGCCGTACAGCCGGCGATCCCGACCACCGCCATAAACATTCTTTTCTTATAGCGGAACAAATTCCGCAGGCTCACCTTCCAGCTGAAGCTGCACCGCTTCCAGATAAACCCGACCCGCTCGAGCAGTACCCGTTTCCCCTTGCCGGGCGCTTTGGGGCGCATCAGCCCGGCGGGGCGCTCCCGCATGACGGCATAACAGCAGCTGCTGACCGTCAGGCAGACGATCACCACGGCGCTTCCCACCGCCGCTGCCGCCATCCCCCAGTGAAAGGGCGCGACGGTGCGGGGCAGGTGGTACATCATGCTGTACGCCGATACGATCACCCGCGGGAAAAGCTGGAACCCGATCAGCACCCCCAGCACCGAGCCGATCAAGGTGGCGGTCAGCGCATAGGCAAGGTATTTCCCCCGCACGGCGGCGTTTGGGTACCCCAGCGCCTTGAACACCCCGATCTGTCCCCGCTCCTCCTCGACCAGACGGGTCATCGAAGCGAGACAGACCAGCGCCGCCACCAGCAGGAAGAAGACCGGGAACACCGCGGCGATCCGGTCGATCCGCTCGGCGTTCTGCCCGAACTCCGAAAAGCCGGGCAGGTCGTCTCTCGTAAAGCAGTACCAGTGGGGTTCGGGCAGGTCTAAAAGGGCGGCTTCCCCGTCTGCGATCTGCTCTTCGGCATCGGCGATCTCCGCTTCGGCGTCCGCCTTTTCCTGCCGGAACTCGGCTTCGCTTTTGTCATATTCCGCTTTGCCGTTTTGATATTCCGTTCTGCCCTCTGAGAGCTTTTTCTCGTTTGCCGCGATCTCCCGCTCCGCCGCCGCGAGCGCCGCCGCGCCCTCGTCACGGCTTTTTTCGAGCGCCGCTTTTCCGTCGGCAAGCTGTTTTTCCCCCGCTTCATACTCCGCTTTTGAAGCGGCGAGGACTGCCGCCTGCTCGTCTAACACCGCGCGGCTTTCCCGGAGTGGCTGCTCCGCCGCTTCGATCTGTTGTGCCAGCATCTGCGCTTCGGGCGTTTCCCCAAGCCCCGCTTCGGTAAGGGCGGCAAGCTGTGCCTGCGGCGCGGCAAGGGATTCCACCCCGCTTTGGTATTCCGCCTCACCCTCTGCAAGGGCGGTCTGCCCCGCGTCTAGTGCGGCACGGCTGTCGGCAAGGGCTTTTTCGCTTGCGGAAAGCTCCGCTTCCCCGGCGGTAATCCCCTCGGTATAGCTTTGCCGCCGGCGCGAAAGCTCGGCTTTCCCCTCGGCAAGCTGTGCTTCGCCGCTTTCTAATTCGTCCGCCGCTTTTTGCAGCTTATCCGCCGCGTCCCGGAGGGCTGCCTCGCCGTCGGCAAGCTGCTGTCTGCCGTCCGCCACCTTTTGGCGGGCGTCAGAAAGCTGTGCTTCGGCGTCCGCTTTCAGCCGGTCATACCGCACCGTCTGCCGTGTTTCGGCAAAGGCTTCCAGTTCCTCCTCCAGCGCGTCCCGTTTTTCTTCATAGGCGGTACTGTAACAATTATAACTGTTCAGCGTTTCCGACCGGAGATAGGCGACCGTATAGACCTCGCTTTCAAACACCTCCGGCGTCAGATAAAGCGCACAGGACACCCGCCCGCTTCCGACCGAGGCGGTTCCCCGCTCCCCCGAAGACAGGTAGTAGGGCGTCGCCACCTTTCCCACAATGGTAAAGGCGTCCTCCGAGAGGGTATCGGTGATCGGCGCATCGCTCCCGCTTTTGAGCCGCACCGTTTCCCCAAGCTCACCGGCGGAATAGAAAGACTCCCCGTCCACCAGACACTCGGTCGCCCTTTCGGGCAGCCGCCCCTCGGTCAGCCGCAGGGCGTTTAGCTTCCCCGGCAGGGAGAACACGCTGACCACCGCTTCCTCCCCCTCGCCGATCATCAGGCAGTCGGCGGTATAGCCCGCCTCCACGGTGAGATCGGGAAACGCCTTACCAAGCGCGGCGATATCCTCCTCATCCAGCCCGACGGTCGAGACGACCCGAAAGTCGGTCAGCTGATATTCGTTTACATATTCGTCCGCCGACAGCCGCATATCCTCGCCGCTGGCGCGGACTCCCGAAAAGAAGCCCACCCCGATCGCAATGATGATAAGAATGGAGAAAAACCGGCTTTTGTTCTGCCCGATCGAGCGGATCAGATGCTTCCAATACGCGCGTTTCATCGGCTCACCACTCGATCCGGCTGACCGGCATGGGGTCGGGGTTGACCGACACATCGGCGATCTTGCTGCTGTGTACCCGGATCACCCGATCCGCCATCGGGGTGAGGGCGCCGTTGTGGGTGACCAGCACCACCGTCATCCGGTGGCGGCGGCAGGTATCCTGCAGCAGCTGTAATACCATTTTGCCGGTCTCGTAATCCAGCGCGCCGGTCGGCTCGTCACACAGCAGAAGCGCCGGACGCTTTGCCAGCGCGCGGGCGATCGCCACCCGCTGCTGCTCCCCGCCCGAAAGCTGCGCCGGAAAATTGTCGATCCGCTCCCCCAGACCCACCTGGGTCAGCACCTCGGCGGCGGGGATCGAGTTTTCGCAGATCTGCGCCGCCAGCTCCACATTCTCCCCGGCGGTGAGGTTGGCGATCAGGTTATAAAACTGGAAGACAAAGCCGACGTCATGCCGCCGGTAGGAAAGCAGCTCCTTTTCGCCCATGGCGGAGATCTCCCGTCCGTTCACCGAGATAAGCCCGCTGTCCGCGCGGTCCATGCCGCCGAGCAGATTGAGCAGGGTGGTTTTTCCGCTCCCCGACGGGCCGACCACCACGCAAAGCTCCCCCTGTTCGATCGAGAAGGTCATGCCGTCCGCCGCGCGGATCGCCACTTCGCCCATCTGATAATATTTTTTCAGGTCTTTGACCTCTACAAACGCCATATCGCTACCTCGTTGTTTTTCTTTCGGAACTTTTTGCATATATTACATCGTATCATGATTTTGTAGCCAAATCATGAACAGAGCGAAAAAACCGTGCGGATATATTGAATTTTTGCGGCAGGTATGGTATGCTAACAAGAGACTTTTTACTTTCGAAACGGAGATGGGAACCATGGCAAAGCCACGCGTAGCGGTCTTTTTCGGCGGTATGTCCTCGGAGCATGATGTGTCGCTCCAATCGGCGGCGTCGGTCATCCGGAATATCCCGCAGGATAAATATGAGGTGATCTGCGTCGGCATCACCAAAAAGGGGCGGTGGCTTTACTACCCCGGCTCGCCCGACCGGATCGCCAGCGGCGAATGGCGGAAGGATCCCGACTGCTGTCGGGCGATCCTCAGTCCCGATCCCACCCAGCGCGGGCTGTTAAAGCTCATGGAGGACGGACAGTCCATCCTGCTGAAGGTGGACGTCCTCTTTCCGGTACTCCACGGCAAAAACGGGGAGGACGGCTCGATCCAGGGACTGTTTCGGCTTTCGGGGATCCCCTATGTCGGCTCGGACGTCATAAGCTCCGCCAACTGCATGGATAAGGAGTATACCCATATCATCCTCACCCACGCCGGTATTCCCAACGCCCGGTTCGAGGTGGTGCGCCATACCGATGTTTCCCGTCTGGACGAACGGTGTGCCGAGATTGGGGAGAAGCTGGGCTTCCCGCTCTTTGTGAAGCCCGCCAACGCCGGCTCGTCGGTCGGCGTCAACAAGGCGAAAACGCCGGAGGACCTAAAGGCCGCCGTCCGGTTCGCCTTTACCCACGACCGAAAGGTGATCGTGGAGGAGGCAATCGTCGGGAAAGAGGTGGAGTGCGCCGTTTTGGGGAACGAGAAGCCGGAGGCGTCCATCTGCGGGCAGATCATTCCCTGCAACGAGTTTTACGATTACGACGCGAAGTATCTAAGCGCCGCCAGCGAGCTGAAGATCCCCGCCGACATTCCGGAGGAGACGGCGAAGCGGGTGCGGGAAACGGCGGTGAAAGCCTACCGCGTACTGGGGTGCGCGGGACTTGCGCGGATTGACTTTTTTGTGACCGACGACGGCGAGGTGATCCTAAACGAGCCGAACACCCTGCCCGGCTTCACCAATATCAGTATGTACCCGAAGCTCTGGGCGGCAAGCGGCATTCCCTATCCCGATCTGATCGACCGGCTCATCACGCTGGCGATCGCCAGAGGCGAGCAGGCATAGGAGGAACGCATGGATAACCGACCCATCGGAGTATTTGATTCGGGGCTGGGCGGCCTGACGGTGGTCAAGGAGCTGCGGCTGCTTCTCCCGGAGGAGGACATTGTCTATTTCGGCGATACCGGACGGGTGCCCTACGGCACCCGCAGCCGGGAGACGATTTTGCATTACGCCGCGCAGGACGTCGCCTTTTTGCAGCAAAAGCAGGTGAAGATGGTGATCGCCGCCTGCGGAACGGTCAGCTCGGTGCTGCCGGAGGAAACGGCAAAGGCGTTTCCCTTTCCCTACACCGGCGTGGTGGCGCCCGCCTCGATCGCGGCGGCGGCCGCCACCAAAAACGGGAAGATCGGCGCGATCGGCACCACCGCCACCATTCGCAGCCGCTCCTATGAGCGGGCGATCAAGGCGCTGCGCCCGGAGGCAAAGATCACGGGGATCGCCTGCCCGCTTTTTGTGCCGCTGGTGGAAAACGGCTATATCGCGCGGGATAATAAGGTCACCCGGCTGGTGGCAGAGGATTACCTTGCGCCGCTCAAAGAGGCCAAAGTGGATACCCTGATCCTCGGCTGCACCCATTTTCCGATCATCCGCGGGATCGTGGAGGACGTCATGGGAAAGGGCGTCGCCCTCATCGATCCCGGCGCCGAGACCGCGCACTGCGCCGCCGATACGCTCCGCCGCGCCGGTATGCTCCACGAGCCGGGACACGCAGGGCGTTGTTCCTTTTATGTCAGCGACAGCGCGGATTCCTTTTCCGACACGGCGCTTTTGTTTTTGGGGCAGCCGGTACGGGACGACGTTACGCTGGTTTCAACCGATACCTTTAGGGAGACAATATGGTAAATGGAAAAAAAGTAGACCTGCATATCACAGGGAAGTCCAAAACGCCGGAGGGTACCGATTCCACCGAGCTGTATACCCAGGGGGAGCTTTTCCAAAAGGGAGAAGACACCTACCTGTTCTATGACGATACCGAGGCAACCGGCTTTGCCGGCTGCCGCACCATGCTGCATTTCCAGCCCCACAGCCGGCGGGTGACCATGCGCCGAACCGGGCGGCAGCAGGCGTTTTTAGTGATCGCACAGGGCGGCAGGAACACCGGCTTTTACGGCACGCCCTATGGCGATCTGACCATCGGGATCAACGGCGTCCGGTTTGCCGCCTCTTTTGACGAGCATGGCGGCTCCGGCTCGTTTACCTATCAGATGGACGCAAATACACGGCTCATCAGCACCCATGAGGTGACGGTGACCGCAAAGGAGAGTGAGCAGTCATGAGTCACCCGTTTCGGGAAGCGACCGATCAACTGCATGAAGTACTGTTAAACGCCGCGGGCGCGGCGATAAGGGCGGGCAAGCTGCCCTTGGAGCCGATCCCCGCATTCGGGATCGAGGCGCCTGCCGACCCCTCTCACGGAGATTTGGCAAGCAATATTGCCATGGTATCGGCACGGGCATTCAAAAAGTCGCCTCGGCAGATCGCTGAGGCACTGTCCAGCGAGATGATTTTGGACGGCACCGTTTTTTCCTCCTGCGAGATCGCGGGACCCGGCTTTCTCAACTTCCGCTTTGCGGACAAGTGGTTTGCCGATGCTCTCGCCGCAGTCTGCGCCGAGGGCGCTGAGTACGGGCGGGTACCGGACGGCGCCGGCAAAAAGGTGATGGTGGAGTTTGTTTCCGCCAACCCGACCGGACCGATGCACATCGGCAACGCCAGAGGCGGCGCCATCGGGGACTGCCTTGCCTCGGTGCTGGAATGGGCTGGGTACGATGTGACCCGGGAATTTTATCTCAACGACGCGGGCAATCAAATCGAGAAGTTTGCCCTGTCGCTGGAGGTGCGGTATCTCCAGCAGGTGCTGGGGGAGGACGCCGCCGAGCTGCCTGAAAACGCCTATCACGGGGCGGACATTATCGCACACGCCAAGGCGTACGCCGCCGAGCACGGGGACGAGCTTTTAAACCTTTCGAGCGAGGAGCGGCGGAAAGCGCTTGTCGCCTACGCACTGCCGCTCAATATCGCGGGGCTGGAGCGTGATCTGCTCCGGTACGGCATTCGGTACGACGTTTGGTTCCGGGAGAGCGAGCTCCATGAGACGGGCGCGGTGCAGGCGGTGATCGACCTGTTGACCGAGCGCGGCATGACCTACAAAAAAGACGGCGCGCTGTGGTACCGCTCTACCGCATCCGGCGCGGAGAAGGACGATGTGCTGGTACGGGAGAACTCGACGCCCACCTATTTTGCCGCCGACATTGCCTACCAC
>CANQKG010000063.1 GCA_947624425.1 uncultured Clostridia bacterium
GCCAGCGCCACCTCGATCTGGCTGTCGTCCGGCTCTTTGGTGGTGATCCGCTGGAGCCACAGCCCCGGCGCCGAGATGATCCGGGTCAGCAGATTGTCGTGCCGTCCCGCAAACTGGATGATCTCATAGGCAACGCCGACCACCACCGGGATCATCACCAGCTTCAAAACCACCCGCACCGCCATATTGTCCCAGGTCAGAAAGGCGTTTACCAGCACGCTCACCAGCAGCACGATCAGAATAAAGCTGGTGCCGCAGCGGGGGTGGAACCGGCTGTGCCGCCGGACATTCTCCACCGTCAGCTCCTCTCCCGCCTCATAGCAGGCGATCGACTTATGCTCCGCGCCGTGATAGGAAAAGGTACGGGCGATCTCCTTCATGCGGGAAACCGCCAGCATATAAACGACCAGCACGACGATTTTGATCAGTCCCTCCACCGGCGCCTTGCCGTACCCCAGCGGAATGACCCGGTCGATCCCCCGCACGATCAAAGCGGGCAGATACAAAAATAAGATAAGCGCCAGCCCGACGCCCAGCACTGCGCCGATCACCATGATGATATGAAACAGCTTGTCGCCGAAGAGATCTGTCAGCTTCTGCTCAAAGGGGCTTAGCTCCTCGTCTCCGGTATCCAGCATATCCTGCTTCTCCGCCGAGCGCATCAAGCAGCGGTAGCCGAAGACCAGCGACTCGACAAAGCTGAAGATCCCGCGGAGAAACGGTACCTTCCGGTACCACGGCGGAGCCGCCAAATTGGAGCAGGGAACGTCCTCCACGTCGATGCTGCCGTCGGGGAGCCGGCAGGCCAGCACCGACCGCTTCATCCCCCGCATCATGATCCCTTCCATGACCGCCTGCCCGCCGATCCTTGTCTTCATGGGCGTTTTTTTCTCACTCATTTGCCATTCCCTTTCCCGCGGCGCTGTCATTCGCCGCCGTTTCCCCCGTCATGGTGATCTCGGGCGCGCGGGTCTCCCCTTCCTCCATGACCGGAAGCTCGATCACCACCGTGGTGCCGATCCCTTCCACGCTGTCCACCGTGAGCGTACCGTCGTGCATGGCGATGATCTCATTCGCCACCGCAAGCCCGATCCCCGAGCCGCGGCGGGTGACGTCGGCCTTATAAAATTTCTGCTTCACATAGGGCAGATCCTTCTTCGGGATGCCGATCCCCATGTCCGCCACGGTGATCCGCACCACGCCGTCCGCCGCACGCGCCGTCACCGTGACGGTGCCGCCCGCGTTGGAGTATTTGATCGCGTTGTCGATGATATTGATAAACACCTGCCGCAGCCGGTTCCGATCCCCGAACACAAAGGGGAGCATCTCCGGCTCGTCATAAACCAGCGTGATCCGGTCATGGCGGGCGCGGGGGTTATACATCACCACCACCTCGCCAAGCTCTGCCAGCACGTCCATTTTGCTCCGCACCAGCGTGAACCGCCCGTTCTGGAGGCGGGAGAAATCCAAAAGCTCCTCCACCATCTCGCTCAGCCGTTCGGTTTCGGTGAGGATGACGTCCATTCCCTTTTCCATCAAAAGCACGTCGTTCGGGGTGCTTTGCAGCGTTTCTCCCCAGCCGCGGATCGCGGTCAGCGGAGTGCGCAGCTCATGGGAGATGGACGAGATAAACTCATTCTGGGTGTTCTTGCTGTTTTCCAGCTCGTCCGCCATATGGTTGATCGCCACGCAAAGCTCGCCCATCTCGTCGTCCCGTGCGATTGGGATCCGGACGTCCAGCTCGCCCTCGGCGATCTTCTGGGCGGCGAACCGCACCTGCCGCACCGGCATCACGATCGACCGCACAAAATAGCTGCCCGATAAAACGGTGACGGTGACGATCACCGCGCAGAGCGCGCTGAACAGCAGCACCATGATCCAGATATTCTGATCCACCTCGGACAGCGAGGTGACCAGCCGCAGCGCGGTATAATCGCTGCTCCCGTCCTGCACGAGACGGGTGACCGCCAGCACCTTTTCGCCGGTGGATATCCTGCCGATAAAGGCGCCGGTGCCGTCGTCATTTTCCAGCGCGGCGTCATAGTCGGGCATCTTTTCGATCCCGGTGTTCCCGAAGCCGGAGGAGGTCACGGCGATATTCCCCTGATAGTTGATCGCCATCAGCTCGACCTTTGCCTTATCCGAGTAGTTTTCCACCAGTCCCCGGATCTCGGTCGAAAGGTTGGCGGTGGGATCGGCCGTCACCGAGGAAAGAGTGACCGATAGGTTCCCCGCGCGGGTGCGCATCGCCTGCTCCACCCCCGAATAGTAGACATTCTGAAGCACGAAGAAGAACGCCACATCCAGCGCGACCAGCACGCCGATCAGCAGTCCCACGCTGTTGAGCAGCCACCGGCGGGTTATGCTGTGTATCGCCACGCCCGTTCCCCCTTTCGTCCTTCTTTCGCCTTTTAAGCTATCCTTCCCACTTGTAGCCGAAGCCCCAGACCGTCACGATATACTGCGGGTTGGAGGGTTCGTCCTCGATCTTCATCCGCAGCCGGCGGATGTTCACGTCGACGATCTTCACGTCGCCGTAATAGTTTTCGCCCCAGATCTCCATTAAGATCTTGGTGCGCTCCAGCGCCACGTTCCGGTGCCGGAAAAAATACTCCATGATCTGGTACTCCACCTGGGTCAAATCGATCGGTCTGCCGTTCTTTTTCAGCGAACGGCTTTTCATATTCAGCACAAAAGGCCCGCTTTCGATCTCGCGGAGGTCCTGCTCGCCGCCCACCAGCGACACCCGCCGGTAGATGGCGTCCACCCTCGCGACCAGCTCGGAGGGAGAAAAGGGCTTTGTGAGATAATCGTCCGCGCCCTGCATCAGGCTGCCCACCTTGTCCATCTCCTGCGATTTGGCGGTCAGCATAATGATCCCAAGCCGTCCCGAGCGGCGGCGCAGCTCCTTGCAGACCGTCACCCCGTCGATCCCCGGCATCATGATGTCCAGCACCGCGATATCAAACGCACCCCGCGCCTCGTCAAAGGCGGCAAGCGCCGCTTCGCCGCAGTCCACGCCGACCACCTCGTAGCCAGAACGCTCCAGATTGATGACCACGAAATCGCGGATGGCGTCTTCATCTTCACAAACCAAAATGCGTTTCATACCGTTACCTCCTAGTTATAGCTGTAAAACCGCTCGCTGAGCCTCCCGACGTCGGTGGCAAGATCGCTGCTGCACCGGTTGACCACCTGCGCCGCATAGAGGTACTGCCCTGCCGAGCCGATCACGGCGTAATCATAGGGCATCTCGTCCCGCTCGCTCCGCCGGAAGGTCTGGAGCCGGAACACCTCGCCGCCGGTCGCGGCCTCGGTGCAGACCGTCTCGCCGGTGTCCACCACGGTGCGGAAGGTAAGCCGCGCGGCCTCCTCCTCGGTGAACAAAAGCGCGTAGCCCGCCGCCAGATCCAGGTAACTCACCGTCACGGTGGAAAGCCTGCGTTCGGCCGGATCGAACTGCTGCCAGAAAACCCAATAGGGCGCATCGTCGGATATCGCGGGATAAGCCGTCATGGCCTGCTGCCGCGGGATCAGGCAAACGCCGTTTTCCGCAATGTCCCGGCAGCCCTGCCGGAAGGTGCGGGCGGTCTGCCGCCGCAGATCGCTTCCGATCAGGCGGCCGTCCTCCCAATAATACAGCTCGGTATAATAGGAGCCGGCGCCCTGCACATAGTCCACATAAAGCGCCTGCCTGCCGTCCGGCATCTGCCCGCTTCGCATCTGCAAAAGCGACAGCGAGGCGGAGCCGATCTCCAGCTCATCCGTTTCGGTCAGCTTCCCGTTTTCCTCCTGCACCACCGTCAAAAACAGGCTGTCCTGCTCGTCGCTCAGCCGGAACAAAAACAGCTCATCCAGCCCGTCCGCATCGATATCGGTCACCGAAAAAGCGGTGTAGCCCGCCGTATAGATCATGCTGATGTTCCCGTCCAGATACTGATAGGCGGAAAGGCTCCTTTGGGATTTGTTCTCCCCCTGTGCGCCCACCAGCGTCACCGAGCCGCTCCCGAACAGGTTCGCGAACACCACCTTGTCGATCTCGTTCCCCTCGACCGCGATATTGGCAACGCCGTGCCACTCGTTTTCCTCGTCGGTGTCCACCACGAAGATATGCACATAGGCGTCCGCCGCCTGCGACTGGTAAAAGGCCAGCGCCTCATCGCCCTCGGCGCCGTCCAGATCGTGGAGCAGAAAGGCCGAGCGGTTGTCCCCCTCCTTGGGATATTTGAGGGTCAGGTTCCTCCCCTCGGCGCCGGTGAGGGCGTTATAGATCTCGGTCTGCCGCTCAGAGAGCCGCGGCGCTTCCAGCAGGGCATCCACCGCGTCGGGCGAAAAGGCGCAGCCGCCGCAGGGCAGCAGCAGTACGCACAAAAGCGCCGCCAACCATCGTTTCATTTTCCCGACGCCCCTTTCGCCTGCCGTTTCCCGATTGATGCACATATCCACCCATTATCCATTGAAGTATACCACATTCCGGCTCAAAACGCAAGAAAAATAAACGCTTCCCCTCCCGCCCGCAAAGGGAGAAAATCCCGTTTGTCGCTTGTATTTTTCGACCCGCTGTGCTATACTGGGTGAAAATGACGCCGTCGTTTGGCAGGAAGGAACCTTTTATGTATCCTCGCTATGATGTTTTGATCGTCGGGAGCGGCGCTTCCGGGCTATTTACAGCGCTTCATCTCCGGCCGGACTGCCGGGTGCTTTTGCTGAGCAAGCAGGATTTCACTCTCAGCAATTCCTCCCTCGCGCAGGGCGGCGTGGCAAGCGTGTTTGACACGGCGCATGATAAAGAGGAGTTCCATGTCAACGACACCATGATCGCCGGCGGCTTCCGCAACCGTCCCGCCGCCGTCAATCAGCTGGTGCATAAGGGCCCCGACAACGTGCGGGAGCTGTTTTCCTACGATGTGGACTTCGACCGGAACGAGGACGGCTCGATCCATCTGACGCTGGAGGGCGGTCACTGCCGTCCCCGCATCCTTCATCATAAGGACGCCACCGGCGCCGAGATCGTGAAAAAGCTGCTGGCGGCGGTGCAGAAGCTGCCGAACGTCACCATGGTTCCCTTTGCCCATCTGTGCGACTTAAAGCAGACCGCAGGCGGCTTTTCCGCCGATATTCTGAAAGACGGCGCGCACCGCTATGTCACGGCGCGGTACTGCGTTCTTGCCACCGGCGGGATCGGGCGGGTGTATGAGTACACCACAAACTCCGCCATCGCCACCGGGGACGGGATCGCGCTCGCCTACCGCATGGGAGCGACCATCCGGCACCTTCACTATGTCCAGTTCCACCCCACCGCCTTTGCCAACAAGGCCACCAGAGAGTGCTTTTTGATCTCCGAATCGGTGCGGGGCGAGGGCGCCTACCTCTTAAACGGGAACGGCGAGCGGTTCATGCACAAATACGACGACCGCCTGGAATTGGCGCCCCGCGACGTGGTCTCCCAAAGCATCATGCGGGAGGAGGCCGTCACCGGCAGCCGCAGCTTTTATCTGGATATCACCCACAAGGATCCCGATTTCGTCCGGCAGCGGTTCCCGATGATCTACCAAAACCTGCTGTCGCAGGGGATCGACATGACTAAGGATCGGATCCCGGTCTATCCCTGTCAGCATTATCTGATGGGCGGGATCGACGTAGACCTCAAAGCGCGCACCTCGATCGACCGGCTCTACGCCGTGGGAGAATGCTCTCATACCGGCGTACACGGGGCGAACCGGCTGGCTTCCAATTCGCTTTTGGAAGCGCTGGTGTTCTCCCATGAGGCGGCGGACGACATCAACGCCCGGCTCTCCGCCGATACCGCCTGGCCGGAGGATCAGCCCTTCCCCGTCGACGATGCCGAAGAAGAAATCCCGACCGGGATCCGCACCGAAATTCGCGCCATCATGCAGCAGTCGGATTTCGTGATCCCACGGGTGGACATCGCAAAGGGGTCGATCGGGCGGGTGCAGTCCCTCAAGGAGCTGCTGGACACCCACCCCTACAAGGTCACGCCCGCCTATGTCGAGGCGAGAAGCCTTGCAACGATCGCCTATCTGATCCTCAAAGAAGTCATACAGATGTGAGGGAAAAGCCATGAAATTACCGCAGTTTTATCTGGACGATGTGATCCTCCGCGCCCTGCGGGAGGATATCAATTATATCGACGTGACCGGCGATTATCTGCTGGACGAAAACGCCCTTTCCCATGCCGTCTTCCTCTCGAAGGATACCGGCGTGCTGGCGGGGATCGACGCGGCCGAGCGGGTATTCGCCCTGCTGGACGACCGCTGTGCCTTCACCGTCCATAAAAAGGACGGCGACCGGATCCAAAAGGGGGATATCATCGCCGAGCTGGACGGGCCGACCGTCTCCCTCCTCAAGGGGGAGCGGACGGCGCTCAACCTCCTCCAGCATATGTCGGGGATCGCCACGGCAACCCGCAAATGTGTGGACGCGGTAGCGGGGACCCGCGCCGTCATCACCGAAACAAGGAAGACCCTGCCGGGACTTCGCGCTCTCCAAAAATACGCCGTTGTGGCAGGCGGCGGACGGAACCACCGGTTCAATCTCTCGGACGCGGCGATGCTCAAGGATAACCACATCGACGCCTACGGCTCTCTGACCGCGGCGGTGGAAGCGCTCCGCGCACGGGCAGGGCATATGATGAAGATCGAGGTGGAGACCCGCACTCTCGACGAGCTGGACGAAGCGCTGGCGGTCGGCGCCGACGTCATCATGCTGGACAACATGGACTGCGATACCATGCGGGAAGCGGTGCGCCGCACGGCAGGACGCGCCCGGCTGGAAGCCTCCGGCAATATCACCGAGGAAAATATCCGCGCGGTCGCTGAAACCGGCGTGGATATCATCTCCCTCGGCGCGCTGACCCACTCGGTCAAATGCTTCGACATCTCGATGCGGATCGTCTGATTTTCCGCAAGAGCAAAAAATTGTGAAAAGATATTGCTTTTTTCAGCAAATTTGTGTATACTAAAAAGAACAAGGGAAGGAGTGTTATCATGAGAAGCAGAGATTGGATTTCACTTGCTGTGGCACTGGCGGTTCTGGTCGGTGCGATCACGGCTGTACTTTTGTTCCTCCGCCGCCGCGCCGAGCGCAAAGAGGAAGAAGACTGGGGTTATGACGAGGACGCCATGTATTTTGACGAGGAAGACCTCGATGACTTCATGGAGGATCTGCCGGAGGACGAGACTTCGCAGGAAGCGGAGGATATCGCCGGCACCGCCGCCGAGGAGGATTATGAGGAAGATCCGGACGATGAGGATGTCTCTGCCTCCGACGAGGATTGATCCCCGCAGCAAACCGTGCTTCCAAAAACACCCTGCCCACCGGCAGGGTGTTTTTGCGCGGCGCTGAAAGTCGCCGCGCTTCGAGGGACAAATCGGGTTTACGCGAAGGCTGCCGTTCCTGTCAAAACCTCCCTTGTGAAAGG
>CANQKG010000064.1 GCA_947624425.1 uncultured Clostridia bacterium
GCAGATACAGTCGGTGCGGAAAAGCGGGCTTACCTTGGCGCCCGAGGCGGGTACACAGCGGCTGCGGGACGTCATCAATAAAAATGTCACCGAGGACGAGGTGCTGCGCTCGATGGAGATCGCCTTTACGGGCGGGCATACCGGCGTGAAACTCTATTTCATGATGGGGCTTCCCACCGAGACGCCGGAGGACATCGCCGGTATCATCGAACTGGCGCAGAAGGTGGTCGATCTGTTTTATCATATGCCGCAGAAGCCGAAAGGGAAGGGCGTGCAGGTGTCGGTCAGTGTGTCCACCTTTGTGCCGAAGCCCTTTACGCCGTTTCAGTGGGAGCCGCAGGACGCTATGGAGGTGATCCGCCGCAAGCAGGCGGAGCTTGTCTCCCACAACAAGAGCAAAAAGATCAGCGTCCACTATCATGAGAGTAAGGTCAGCGTGCTGGAGGGCATACTGGCGCGTGGGGACAGAAGGCTTGGGAGAGCGATTTATACGGCATGGCAAAAGGGCTGCAAAATGGACGGCTGGAGCGACCGGTTCCGGTTCGATCTCTGGACGGACGCGCTGGCGGAGTGTGGGCTTGATCCCGCGTTTTACGCCAACCGCCGCCGCAGCTATGAGGAAATCCTGCCGTGGGATTTTATCGACGTCGGCGTGGACAAGGCGTTTTTGATACGGGAGAACGAAAAAGCCAAAAAAGCCGAAACAACGCCTCACTGCCGTGCCAAATGCGCCGGCTGCGGCGCCAATCGGCTGAAAGGGGAAGGGGTGAGCTGCTTTTGATCCCGATCCGAATCTTTTTCACCAAAACCGGCGTTGCTCGGTATATCTCTCATCTTGACGTCAACCGTATGATGCAGCGCGCCCTCAAACGGGCGGAGCTTCCGGTTTGGTATACCGAGGGGTTCAATCCCCATATGTATCTCACCTTTGCGTTGCCGCTGTCGCTGGGGCAGGAAAGCCTGTGCGAGTCGATGGACCTCCGCTTAAACGAGCCGGTGCCGCCGGAAGAAGTACAGCGCCGCCTGCAGGCAGTTTTGCCCGACGGGTTTTCGGTGACCGGTGTGTTTCCGCCGCAGGAGAAGTATGCGGCGATTGCCGCTGCCGTTTATCGCTGTAGTCTTTATACCGAGCAGCCGGAAACACTCACCGCCGACTGGGAGCGGTTTGCAGCGCTGCCGGAGATTTGGATGGAGAAAAAGACCAAGCGGGGCAGCAGTACGGTCGATCTGCGTCCCCTGCTTTCCGATGTGAAGCGGGAACAGGGGGAGGAAGCGCTTACCCTCACAGTACGGCTTCCGGCAGGCTCTGTCAGCAATATCAATCCGTCTTTGATTTTAGAGGCGTTTGCCGCCCATACCGATCAGGTGTTTTACAGCCGTATTCTTCGCACCGGCGTATTCACGGCGGACGGAAAACCCTTCCGCTGAGCGTGGCGAAAATTCGCCACGCTTTCGAGGGACAAACAAAATTCGCCCGAAAGCCATCGTCTTTGTCAAAACCTCCCTTGTGAAAGGGAGGGGGACCGCGCTTGCGCGGTGGTGGGATTCCAAAGCCCTGCCTTGAACCGCAAGAGAGAAGGGACCGCGCTTGCGCGGTGGTGGGATTCAAAACCGTTGCCGATTGCTTTTTCGACAGACTGAAACAGACAGCCGCGGTCAAACTGACCGCGGCTGTCTTTCTATTCGATCTCCAGATGCTTTGCTTCGGGCAGGGCGTCTTTCTTTTTCGGCATCGTCAGCTTCAGCACGCCGTTTTGGTACTGCGCCTTGATCTCATCGGTGCGGATCATCGAGACGTCAAAGGAACGGCTGTAGCTGCCGTAGGAACGCTCCAGATGCACATACCGGTCATGGTCGTCCTTTTCTTCATGGGAGGAGCGGCGCTCGGCGTGAACGGTCAGCGTGTCGCCCGACAGGTCGAGGTGGATATCCTTCTTCTCAAAGCCGGGCAAGTCCGCTTCCAGCAGATAGCTGTCCCCCTGATCGGTGATGTCGGTTTGAAATGCACTCAGGGCGTGCTCACCGAAGAATCCGCCAAACAGCCTTCGTTCCAGTTCCTCCATCTCCCGAAACGGATTGTAGGGTGCGATCCGTTTGCCGTCGTTCCTGCGATAGGGCGTCAAATCAAACATAGCAGAATACCTCCTTTTGTATTCTATTATGCTTTTCCCGCTTTGGTTTATGCGTCGGAGCGTTGCCGCCGAACGGTACGGGCATACTTTTTTTCTTTTCGGCATACATTGAATTGATAAATGCGTCGGAAAGGAAGATGCGGCTATGAGAGAGGACACGGCGGAGCGTGCCATCGAGCTTGGCACCTATATTGCCCGTCACGGCGCGACGGTGCGCCAGACGGCGCAGCGGTTCGGCGTTTCCAAAAGCACGGTACATAAGGACGTCGCACAGCGCCTGCGGCAGATCTCGCCCGGATTGGCGGAGGAGGCAAGGCGGGTGCTGGATCAGAACAAGAAAGAGCGGCATATTCGCGGGGGACTGGCAACGCGGGAAAAATACCGGAAACAGCGGACCGAAAAAAGTCTTTGACAAACCGGTTTCGATATGTTATACTGCATAAAGATGTGCAGCAGGCTTGGCTTGCGGGATAAAGCCGCAGCGCGGTATTCACCGACCCCTTGCTATGCTTGCCGCAAATAAAGTATGAGGTGAAAACGCTATGATGCAAAAGGACCAGAAAACCGAAATCATCGAGAATAACCGTCTGCATGAGACCGATACCGGCTCTCCCGAGGTGCAGATCGCCATTCTCACCCGCCGGATCAACGACTTGACCGAGCATTTGAAGGTGCATACCCACGATCATCATTCCCGCAGGGGATTGCTCAAGATGGTCGGCCGCCGCAGAAATCTGCTCAACTACCTGCGGAAGAAAGATGTGGAGCGGTATCGCGCAATCATTGCGAAGCTCGGGATCCGTAAGTAAGGGAACGCACATAAAAAGGCAGGTGGCAGCATCTGCCTTTTGGTGTTTTCATAATCAGCGGACACGGCGCGGAACACTGTCTTTCGCATGAAAGCAGCCGCCTTGCTTGCAGGACGCCTGCTTTTGTGCGAAACGGTGCAACGCCGTGCATCTGCGGGAATGTAAAGGAGATGCAGCTATGTTTGAAAAGCACAGAGTATTTGAAACCGAGCTGGCAGGCCGTCCTCTGACGGTCGAGACCGGCAAGACCTGCGGACTGGCAGGCGGCTCCTGCTGGGTGCGGTACGGCGATACCGTTGTGATGGCCAACGCCACCGCTTCGGCAAAGCCGCGGGACGGGATCGACTTTTTCCCGCTCTCGGTGGACTATGAGGAAAAGCTCTATTCGGCGGGTAAAATTCCCGGCTCTTTCTTAAAGCGGGAAGGGCGCCCCAGCGAGAAAGCGACCCTGACCAGCCGTATGATCGACCGGCAGATCAGACCCTTCTTCCCGAAGGATATGCGAAACGACGTCGGCGTGGTGGTCACCGTGCTGTCCACCGATGTGGACAACCAGCCCGAGGTGGCGGGCATGATCGCGGCGAATATTGCCATCGCGATTTCGGATATCCCCTTTAAGGGACCGATCGCGGGGGTCAATGTCGGACTGGTGGACGGCAAGCCGGTTATCAATCCGGTGCTGGCGGATCGGGAAAAGAGCGAAATGGTGCTGACCGTTGCGGGCAGTGCCAACAAGATCGTGATGATCGAAGCGGGCGGCAACGAGATCCCCGAAGACGTGATGCTCGACGCCATCGCGCAGGCGCATGAGGAAATCAAAAAGCTGGTTGCCTTTATCGCCGATATTCAGGCGCAGGTCGGAAGACCGAAGTTCGCGTTTGAGTCCAAGAAGGTCGATCCTGCCATGTTTGAGACGATCAAAGCCTTTGCCGAGGCGAAGGTGCAGTACGCGCTGGATACCGACGATAAGAATGTGCGGGACGCACGGCTCCAGCCGATCGTGGAGGAAATTCACAGCCGGTTTGACGGGGAGTATCCCGAGCAGACCGCCGAGATCGACGAGTGCATCTATCAGCTTCAGAAGCATATCGTCCGTGCATGGCTCAAGCAGGGCAAGCGGGTAGACGGCCGCGGTATTGATGAGATTCGTCCGCTGGCTGCCGAAGCGGGCGTGCTGCCGCGGGTACACGGCAGCGGTCTGTTCACCCGTGGGCAGACTCAGGTGCTGACCGTGGCGACCCTCGGTCCGATGAGCGACTGCCAGAACCTTGACGGTATCGACGAGGACACCAAAAAGCGGTATATCCATCATTACAATTTCCCGTCCTACTCGGTCGGCGAAACCAGACCCAGCCGCGGTCCCGGACGGCGTGAGATCGGGCATGGCGCACTGGCGGAAAAGGCGCTGGTGCCGGTTCTGCCCTCGGTGGAGGAGTTCCCCTACGCGATCCGTCTGGTGTCCGAGGTGCTGTCCTCCAACGGCTCCACCTCACAAGGCTCGATCTGCGCTTCCACGCTGGCTCTCATGGACGCCGGTGTGCCGATTAAGGCGCCGGTCGCCGGTATTTCCTGCGGTCTGATCACCGACGGGGACGACTTTATGACCATGGTGGATATTCAGGGTCTGGAGGACTTCTTCGGCGATATGGACTTCAAGGTAGGCGGCACCCACAAGGGAATCACCGCCATTCAGGTGGATATAAAGGTCGACGGTCTGACGCTGGATATTATCCGCGAAGCGTTCCAAAAGACCCGCAAGGCGCGTGAGTATATTCTCGATGAGATCATGCTCAAGGCGATTCCGGCGCCGCGTGAGACGGTGTCCGAGTACGCGCCAAAGCTCTTGACCACCAAGGTGCCGGAGGATAAGATCCGCGAGGTCATCGGCAGCGGCGGAAAGGTGATCCAGAAGATCTGCGCCGAGTGCGATGTGAAGATCGACATTGAGGAAGACGGCAGCGTCTTTATCATGGGTCTGAATCTCGAGAATGCCCGCCGCGCCCTCTTTATGGTGGAGACGATCGCCAACGATCCCGAGGTCGGCGCGCTCTATAAGGGCAGGGTGACCAGGATCATGGGCTTCGGCGCATTCGTGGAGATCGCCCCCGGTAAGGAAGGTCTGGTGCATATCTCCAAGCTGGAGAACCGGCGGGTCGAGAAGGTCGAAGATGTGGTCAATGTCGGGGATGAAATCATCGTCAAGGTGACCGAGATCGACGATCAGGGCAGGATCAACCTCTCGCGGAAGGACGCGATGAACGAACTGGCTGCCAAAAAGGCAGAGGAATAAGCTACTAGCGGCGGGAAGAATCCCGCCGCTTTTCTTTTGCTTCAAAGCCTTGCACCGCACCTTGTTTTATGCTATACTTAATCTGTATGACTGTGCGTAAAGGAGGAACCCGATATGCGGATTTTGGGGATCGATCCCGGTTATGCAACCATCGGGTACGGCGTCATTGACAGCGACTCTGCGCGGCTCATACCGGTGGGCTTCGGCGCGATCACCACACCGCCCGATCTGGACTTTCCCGTGCGGCTGCAAATGATCTATCGTGATATGAAGTGTTTGATCGCAAAATACCATCCTGACGCCATGTCGCTCGAAAAGCTCTATTTCAAAAGCAATAAGACTACGGCAATCGCGGTGGCGGAGGCGCGCGGCGTGATCGAGCTTGCCGCAGCAGAAGCGTCTGTGCCAATCAGCGCCTATACGCCGCTTCAGGTAAAACAGAGCGTAGTGGGGTACGGGCAGGCGGAAAAACAGCAGGTCATGGAGATGACCCGTCGCCTGCTTCATCTGGAAAAAACGCCTCGTCCCGATGATACGGCGGACGCACTGGCATTGGCGATCTGCCACGCCCATTCGGCGGCTTCTCTGTTAAAACGCTATCTGTAAGGAGAAATCATATGATCTACTTGTTGGAAGGCACTCTCGTGCATGCACAGCCGGGTTTGGCGGTGATCCTCTGCGGCGGCGTGGGCTATGCCGCACGGGTGACCCTCAATACCATGTCCGCGCTGCCCTCGGTCGGGCAGGAGGTGCGGCTTTACACCTCGCTGCAGGTCAGGGAGGACGGCGTGGAGCTGTACGGCTTTGCCGATTTGCAGGAGAAGGACTGCTTCCTCCGTCTGCTGACCGTTTCGGGCGTCGGTCCTGCCATGGCGCTTGCCGTTTTGTCCGATCTGACTCCCGATCAGTTTTTGCGCAGTATCGCTTCGGGCGACAGCAAACGGCTGACCCGCGTGAAAGGGGTCGGAGCGAAAAAGGCACAGCGGATCATATTGGAATTGAAGGATAAGATCGACACCGATCAAATGTATCCGTCGTCCGGCGGAACCGGTTTTGACGGACAACCGAGCCATCTTGGTGAAGCGGCGGAGGCGCTGGCGTCGCTCGGATATACGCAGTCGGACGCTGCGCGGGCGCTTGCGGGGCTGAGCGAGGAGGAATCGGTCAGCGAGCTGATCAAAACGGCGCTGCGGCGGCTGTCCGGCAACTGAAAGCGGGGTGAGGCTTAAATGTTTGAGCAGGAAATGGATTTTGAGGGCAGGCTGAGCCAGCCGGAATACACCAGAGCGGACGAGGAAGTGGAAGTAAGCCTCCGCCCTCATACGCTCGACGAGTATATCGGTCAGGATAAGGCGAAAGAGAATCTTTCGATCTACATTCAGGCAGCAAAATCCCGCGGTGAGCCGCTGGATCATGTGCTGCTGCACGGTCCGCCCGGGCTGGGGAAAACCACCTTGGCGTGTATCATCGCCCATGAAATGGGGGTCAATATCCGCCCGATCACGGGTCCCGCAATCGAAAAGCCGGGCGATCTGGCGGCACTGCTGACCGCCTTGGCGCCGAACGACGTGCTGTTTATCGACGAGATACATCGGCTTTCCCGCAGTGTGGAGGAGATACTCTATCCCGCTATGGAGGACCGCAATCTGGATCTCATCATCGGCAAAGGTCCCTCCGCCCGTTCGGTGCGGATCGACCTGCCGCCCTTTACACTGGTGGGCGCTACCACCCGCGCCGGGCAGCTTTCTTCGCCGCTGCGGGATAGGTTCGGGGTACTGCTTCGGCTGGATCCCTACACGCCCGAACAGCTTGCCGACATCATTCAGCGTTCTGCCGCCATCCTCGGGATCGCCTGTGACCGCAGCGGCGCGGTCGAGCTGGCGCGCATCTCCCGCGGTACGCCCAGAGTGGCAAACCGCTATCTCAGCCGGGTGCGGGATTTTGCACAGGTGCTGGGCAACGGCGTTGTCACAAAGCAGATCGTGCGGGAGGCGCTCAGCCGTCTGGAGGTAGACGAGCTGGGGTTGGACGGGCATGACCGGCTAATTTTGGAGACGATCATCAAAAAGTACGCGGGCGGTCCTGTGGGGCTGGAAACGCTTGCCGCCGCACTGGGGGAGGAAGCGGTCACACTGGAGGATGTCTACGAGCCGTTTTTGATGCAGCTGGGTCTC
>CANQKG010000065.1 GCA_947624425.1 uncultured Clostridia bacterium
AGCCGCGGGTGATGCCGATTGTACAAAGCACCACCTATGTCTACGACTCCACCGAGGAGGTCGCGGCGGTGTTTGACGAGCCGATGCGGTCGCTGATCTACTCCCGCTTCGGGAATCCCACCGTTATGGCGGTGGAGGAGAAGATCGCCGCGTTAGAGGGCGGTGTGGGTGCCATGTGTACCAGCTCGGGACAGGCGGCGACCCTGCTTTCCATCCTCAACATCTGCGAGGCGGGCGACAGCTTCATCAGCACCACCGAAATCTACGGCGGCACGGTCAATCTGTTCTCCTTTACCTTAAAGAAAATGGGGATCGAATGTATCTTCATCGACCAAAACGCCGATGATGAGGAAATCGAAAAGGCATTCCGTCCAAACACCAAAGCGGTATTCGGCGAAACCCTTGCCAACCCCGCGCTGACAGTATTTGACATCTCCCGCTTTGCTAAGATCGCCCACCGCCACGGCGTACCGCTGATTGTGGACAACACCTTTGCCACCCCGATCCTCTGCAAGCCGTTTGACTACGGCGCGGACATTGTGGTACACTCCACCTCCAAATATATGGACGGTCATGCCGTGCAGATCGGCGGCGTGATCGTGGACAGCGGCAAATTTGACTGGACGGGCGGCAAGTTCCCCGGTCTGACCGAGCCGGACGAGTCCTACCACGGCATCTCCTACACCGAAACCTACGGTGACAAAGCCTACATCGTCAAGGCGCGTATGCAGCTGATGCGGGACTTCGGCGTTTATCCGGCGGCGCACTCCGCCTTTTTGCTCAACCTCGGACTGGAAACCCTTCCGGTGCGTATGCGCCAGTACTGCCAAAACGCGCTGAAAGTCGCAAAGTATCTGGAGGAAAACGACAAGGTGGAGCGGGTCATTTACCCCGGACTCCCAAATGATCCCTGCCATGCGCTGGCGCAAAAATATCTCAAGGGCGCCAGCGGCGTGATCTCCTTTGTCATCAAGGGCGGAAAGGAAGCCGCCATGCGGTTTATGAACGCGCTGGAGCTTGCCTCCAATGAGGTGCATGTGGCGGATATCCGCACCTGCGTCCTCCACCCTGCCAGCGAAACGCACCGCCAGCTCACCGATGAGCAGCTGGTCGCCGCCGGTATCGAAAGCGGCATGATACGGCTGTCGGTCGGTCTGGAGGACATCGACGATATCCTTGCCGATCTCGAAAACGGCTTTTCAAAAATCTAATCGAAAATTCTAAAAAATGCTTGCATTTTCCGAGCGTGTCGCTAACGCCGCCACGCTTCGAGGGACAAACTGGGTTTACACGAAAGCTGTCGTCTTTGTCAAAACCTCCCTTGTCAAAGGGAGGGGGACCGCGCAAAGCGCGGTGGTGGGATTCAAAACCGCTTTTTCCTCTTGCGGTTCCCAATTTTGCTTATGCTCGCGGTAACGCTCGCGCAAAATTGACCGCAGCGCCATTCCCGCCTCGCTGTTTCGCCCGCAGGGCGCGTTTCGGCGGCAAAGCCCCCGATTCCCCCTTTTCATCGAAAACCGGCTTGGCTTGACGCCAATTCTGACGCCGCCTTCGCCGGTTTTCTCTAGAGGTGTCACGGAAGGCGGCAACTGGACGGCCTTCGTGACGGATTATAAATGTTTCCGTTATGGATTTCTTTTTCGACAGACTGAAATCTAACCGGAAATTCCAAAAAATGCTTGCATTTTCCTGTAAAGTGCGATATAATATCTAGGCATTACGCACGCAGACGGTTTGTCGGCTCGGTGCCGCCCTCACGGGCGGTCGTTCGGCAGAGTCACCGCTGCGGAGGAATCCATAACCAAACAGGAGGAAAACAAGATGGGCGTAGTATCCATGAAGCAGCTTCTGGAAGCCGGTGTTCACTTCGGACACCAGACCAGAAGATGGAACCCGAAAATGGCACCGTACATTTTCACCGAGAGAAATGGTATTTATATCATTGATCTCCAGAAGACCGTGAAAAAGCTGGACGAAGCATATATGTTCGTCCGCGACACCGTGGCAGACGGCGGCTCGATCCTTTTCGTCGGCACCAAAAAGCAGGCTGCCGAATCCATCAAGGAGGAAGCGGAACGCTGCGGTATGCACTATGTCAACTCCCGCTGGCTGGGCGGTATGCTGACAAACTTCAAAACCATTCGCCGCCGGATCGCGCGTTTGGCGCAGCTGCGGAAAATGGAGGAGGACGGCACCTTTGAGCTGCTTCCGAAAAAAGAAGTGATCCGGCTGAATCTTGAGATTGACAAGCTGGAAAAATATCTGGGCGGTATCAAGAACATGGATCGCCTGCCGGGCGCGCTTTTCATCGTTGACCCGCGGAAAGAGCGGATCGCCGTGGCAGAGGCGCAGAAGCTGGGCATTCCTATTGTGGCGATCGTGGACACCAACTGCGATCCGGACGAGATCGACTATGTGATCCCCGGCAACGACGATGCGATCCGTGCCGTCAAGCTGATTGCAGGAGCGATGGCGTCCGCCGTGCTGGAGAGCAATCAGGGCGAGCAGATGGCAGAGGCTGAGGGGGACGAAGCCGCAGAGGACGAGCAGGCTCCCGCCGAGGAAGAAGCATAAAAAACCGGCACTGCCCGCGCTGACACAGCACGGGCAGTTATTGAGAATAAGGAGGAAAACCGATATGGCTTTTACGGCACAAGATGTAAAGAATCTGCGTGAGCAGACCGGCTGCGGCATGATGGACTGCAAAAAGGCGCTCACCGAGGCAGACGGAGATATGGACAGAGCGATCGAGCTGCTGCGCGAAAAGGGGCTTGCCGCCGCCGCCAAGAAAGCGGGACGGATCGCTGCGGAAGGCGTGGTCGTCTCGATGGTGGACGAGGAAAAGAAAGTCGGCGTGGTGCTGGAGGTCAACGCCGAGACCGACTTTGTTGCAAAGAACGAGAAGTTCCTCACCTTTGTAAACGATGTGGCAAAAACCGTGATCGAGCAGGCTCCCGCCGATGTGGATGCGCTGCTGCACTATTGCGGGCGGCAGCGAAACGGTGGAAGCGGCGCTGCAGGATAAAATCCTGACCATCGGCGAAAACATGAAGATCCGGCGGTTTGAGCGGCTGACCGGCGATCTGGTCGCCTATGTGCATGGCGGCGGGAGGATCGGCGTAATGGTGCAGTTTGCCACCGATGTTTACGACAATCCCGGCTTCAACGCCTTTGCCAAGGATATTGCCATGCAGGTGGCGGCTTCGGTTCCGCAGTATCTGGACAAGGATTCCGTTCCCGCCGATGTGCTGGAAAAGGAAAAGGAAATCCTCACCGTGCAGGCGATGAACGAGGGCAAGCCGGAGGCGATCGCCCAGAAGATGGTGATGGGACGGATCAACAAGTTCTACAAGGAAGTCTGCCTGACCGAGCAGCCCTTCATCAAGGACGGCGACATCACGGTTGCGAAGTATATCGCCAATACCGCCAAGGAGTTCGGCGGCGAGATCAAGCTGACCCGATTTGTTCGCTTTGAAAAGGGCGAGGGAATCGAGAAGCGGGAAGAAAATTTTGCCGACGAAGTAGCGAGCATGATGAAAAAGTAAATCAAAAAGGGGCGGTTATCCGCCCTTTTTTAGCGTGTCGAAAAAGTCGATGCCGTTTAGCGGTAACAGTATATCATCTATTTTGTTTTGTGGGTGTTGAATCCCTCCACCATGCTGCCGCATGGTCTCCCTCCCTTTAACAAGGGAGGCACTGGCGACCAAAAGAACTTTTGATAGAAATTTTAACAAAACAAGCTGACGGAAGACTTCACTTATCCCATTTCAAACCGCTATTCTGCCGTCTTTGTCAAAACCTCCCTTGTCAAAGGGAGGGGGACCGCGAAGCGGTGGTGGGATTCCAAACCGCTGTTTCCTCTTACGGTTTTTCGGTTTTGCTTTTGCTCGCGGTCGCGCTCGCGAAAAATGGATCGTATGCTCTGCGGGCGCCGCAGCGCCATTTCCGCCTCCGTGACGGATTCAAAATATTTCCGTTTTAATTTACTACGGGGTTTATTTTGAGGTGATCCTATGACAAAAGAGGCATTTTTGGAGTTTTGCAGATCCCTTCCCGACACGGTGCTGGATCAGCCCTTCGAGGATGATTACACCTCATGGGTCGCGCGGCACCGCCAGACGCGGAAGTGGTTTGCCCTGCTGATGCATGTGAACGGAAAGGATATGGTAAACCTCAAATGCGACCCGATGGAAACCGGCTCGCTTCGCGCCGCATGGGAAGGCATTCTTCCGGCTTATCACATGAATAAGGAGCATTGGAACACGCTGCTGATCGCCGATCTGCCGGACGATCTGATCCGATCCCTCACCGTCAACAGTTACCACCTGACCGAAAAGAAGAAAAGAAAAGCGAGCAAAAAGGCGTCCTCATAAAGACGCCTTTTTGTTATGTTACGGTTGATACGGTCATGAAAAGTAATCGCCGCAGCATCATAAATCAATCCGCTCAAAGCGTTTGATTGCCCGACACATAGAAACCGCAGTCAACCATGTGAATGCAACGGCGCCCGTGATACATACACCTACTTGCAGACCGATGTGGGTAAAGCCAAAGGCGTTCAATGCCGAAAGTGCCGGAATGTGAAACAGTGTTTCACCGATCCCTACAACGAAAAAAGCAACGATAATAAAAGCGACAAAAGGTCTTGCAAACTGATAACCGGTCTTGAAAAAGCCGCCGACAAATATCAAATTGAATAATCCCAACATCAATAATACAAAACCGAGATACACCAAATTGGCGTTCATCAGAGCATTGCTTCGATAGACGGCGGCATCTAACCATACTGTCATACGAACCAATACGGGTACGGTGGTCAGGATAACATAGCAAAGCTCGATCACAATGCAAAACATATATTTCCCCTTTACCATATCACGCTTGGCAACAGGCAAAAGAGCAGTATAAAGCATATCATTGGCTTCTCTTGCAGATTGGAACGACTGAAACAGCCCAAGACAGACAAAGAATGTGCCGATCAGGATAGGATAACCGGGCAAAAATGCCAGCAATCCAAATAGAATAAACAGATAAGAAACCGGTGACGCCGTGAGTTTCATTTCTTTTTTGAGCAATGTGATCATATCCTGTTATCCCGCTCCATTCTCAATATGCTTTCTTCCAAAGTTTCGCCGTCCTTGCAGCAGTTTGCGGCAAATTCCTCTTTGGAGCAATTTGCAACGATCTTGCCATTTTGTATATACAGAATATCGTCCGCGCATTTTTCGATATCCGAAGTGATATGCGTGGAAAATAAAACCGCCACACCTCTGTTTTTCAGCTCGATGAATATGGTAAGAAGCTCATCTCTGGAAAACGGATCGAGTCCGCTTGTCGGCTCGTCCAAAATCAAGATTTCCGCCTTATGGGAAAGCGCCAAAAGAAGATTGCATTTTACTTTCATTCCCTCGGAAAGCTCGCAGGGCATCTTGTTTTCATCAAGGGAAAACAGCTCCAGATATTCTTTGTATGCACGCTCATCCCAATTGGGATAGAAGGTTTTCGTTACGGCAACGATATGCTTTATTTTCCTTTTAGGGTAATAGTTGACCGCACCCGTGGAAAAACCGATGCGTTGTTTGATTTCCCTCTCGTTCCCCGAAAAAGGCAAATCAAAATAGCGAATTTCACCGCCATCCGGATGAACAAGACCTAACATGGATTTTATCGTTGTCGTTTTGCCCGCCCCGTTTCTGCCGATGAAACCGGTAATGCGTCCGGCATTTAACGAGAAGGATATATCGGACAGCCGAAAAGACGGGTATGATTTCGTTAAATTCCTGATCTCACAAAGCGCCATCATTCGTCCTCTTCGGCGGTTTCAAATACTGCGGCTGCAAACTGGGAGAACATCGCTTTCGGAGGAATGGCAATTCCTCTCTTTTTATCACCCAAAAGCACCAGCGTATCGCCCGGTTGAATATCAAATATTTCTCTTGCCTGTTTGGGCATCACAATCTGCCCCTTTTCACCCACCGTCGCAGTCCAAGCATATTTCCCTTTTGGCTTTGCCATCACGGTTCCCTCCTGATATTAAGTATGATTTGTATAACTAATCATACCACTTTTGTTTTTCTTTGTCAACAGGTATCATAAAGGAAAATAATGCGGTGCAGAGCCATTTTCGGCTCTGCACCGCATTGCTTTCTTGTCAAGAAGTTCCCAACTATTTATGGCAAGCGCCGGAGGAAGGGCAGTTTTCACAGCCGCACCCGCAGCCGCAGGAGGAGCCGCCCCGCCGTTTTCGGCGGATCATCGAAACGATCACGCCGATCACCACGGCGGCAACTACTGCCGCAACCAATATGGTGGCAAGATTTGCCGAAAGCCACGCAAGCATACTTTTCCCTCCGTTTTATTTGATCCGCACACGGGTCGTGAGCGTCTTTGCCTCATGATAGGGTCTGAGCAGCATATACAGCAGGATCGCGATAAACGCCACGGCGAAGATCACGCCGATCACATTTCCGCTTCCGGTAAAGAGCATACCCAGCTGATAGACGATCAAGGCGATCACATAGGCAAACACGCACTGATAGCCGATGGCAAACAGCGTCCATTTTGCACTGTTCATCTCCCGCCGGATTGCGCCGATTGCCGCAAAGCAGGGCGCGCAAAGGAGATTGAAAATCAAAAACGCATATGCCGCAAGCCGGGTCATTCCTTCAAAATCCAGCACCCCGAACACGCCGACCACTTCCTCCTTGGCGACCAGACCCATAATGGTCGCAATCGTCGCCTTGATGCTGCCGAAGCCGAGCGGTGCGAAGATCCAGCAGATCGCGCCGCCGATCATGCCGAGGATACTGTTTTCCAGTTCCATATCCGCACTGAAGCCGAATGCGCCGTCCACCACGCCGAAGCGGGAACCTGCCCAGATCAGGATAGACGAAAGAAGTATGATCGTGCCTGCCTTCTTGATAAACGACCAGCCGCGTTCCCACATCGAGCGCAGGACATTCGACACCGTAGGCCAGTGATACGCCGGAAGCTCCATGACAAAGGGCGCGGGCTCTCCTGCGAACATCTTGGTTTTTTTCAGCATGATCCCCGACACGATCAGCGCGATGATCGGCAGCTTGGCGCCGCAGGGAATAAAGGTGGTGGTCATGATCGTCATGCGGCGGTCTCGCTCGTTCTCAATGGTACGAGACGCCATGATGCCCGGCACGCCGCAGCCGCTTCCGATCAGCATCGGAATAAAGGATTTGCCGGAAAGGCCGAATTTTCGGAAAATACGGTCCATAATGAACGCAATTCTCGCCATATAACCGCAGGACTCCAAAAACGCCAGAAAGATAAACAATACCAGCATCTGGGGGACAAAGCCGAGCACCGCGCCCACGCCGGCCACAATGCCGTCCAGGATCAGGCTCTGCAGCCAGTCCGCACA
>CANQKG010000066.1 GCA_947624425.1 uncultured Clostridia bacterium
CTCGCCGTTTGCGCTTTGCGCTGCACGGCAACCGGCTTTGGATGGCAAATACCATTCACTGCGTTCATGGTATAATAAATACTGTTGTTTTGGGGGCGTAGCTCAGTTGGGAGAGTACCACACTGGCAGTGTGGGTGTCGTGGGTTCGAATCCCATCGTCTCCACCAGAAACAGAAAAAACCGCCTGAAAAAGGCGGTTTTTTCTTCAGAAAGGCGGGATCCAATCATGGCAGACAGATCGGCATGGCAGATTATGCTGGTTCTGCTCCGCTGTGCGCTGACCGGTGAAAAACTGCCGGTCGAACTGCGGGAGGAGCTTTCCGAGGAAAAACTGCGGGAGATTTTCAGACTATCCTCTTCCTTTGATGTTGCCCCCTTGGCCGCAACGCCCTTGACGCCCTTCGCCGCCGATTTTCCTGCCTTTTCACTTTTCCGTGAGGCGCAGTACAAGGCGCTTTTGCGGTATGAGCGGATGGAACGCGATCTGGAGCGGGTCAAAGCGGTGTTTGCGCAGGAGCAGATCCCTTTTATTCCCCTGAAAGGAGCCGTGCTGCGCCGCTATTATCCGGAGCCGTGGATGCGCACCAGCTGCGATGTGGATATTTTGATCCATGAGGACGACCTGCCGCGCGCCGAGCGCGCTCTCTGCCGGACACTGTCTTTTGCGCTGGACGGCAGAACGCCGGTCGATACCGGCTTTCGGTCGGAAAGCGGGATCCATTTTGAACTTCACTACAATCTGATCGCGGACGAGTATGCGCCGCACGCCGGCGGCGTGCTGAAAACCGTTTGGGATACTGCAGCTGCGGACGGGGACTTTTGTTATAGAATGTCCGATGAGATGCTTTATTTTTATCACATTGCGCATATGGCAAAGCATATCATCAACGGCGGCTGCGGCGTGCGTCCTTTTGCCGATCTCTGGCTGCTGCGGTACCGAGCCGGTTTTGACCGGGAAGCCTGCACGGCCTTGCTGCAAAAGGGAAGACTTGCGCGGCTTGCGGAAGGATGCGAGGCGTTGAGCGAGGTATGGTTCGGCAATCAGGATCATACCGAGGTGACAAGGCTGCTGGAAGACTACATCATCAGCGGCGGTATCTACGGCAATGTTGCCAATATGGTGGCCGTACAGGAGAATCAAAGGGGCGGGAAGGCAGGTTATCTGCTCAGCCGTATTTTTGTTCCTTATATCCGGCTGAGGAATGTGTATCCCGTGTTGCGTCGGCATAAATGGCTGACGCCTGTTATGGAGGTAAGGCGCTGGATCGATATGGTGAAGGGCGGGAGAATGAACCAAACGATCAGCGAATTGCAGTCTCTTCAAAAAGGCGATAATCAAAATATCAAGGAGCTGTATCAACTCCTTGATTTAGAGCCGTAAAAAGCGCCCGCGCGTGTCTCGAAAGACGACACGCGCGGGCACTTTTTTCTTTTATTTTGCTCTGCCGAGCTTGAAGCAGCCGGGGTGCCGACCGGGGAAGTTCATGGCGACCCGAAGATCCATCAGCTTTTTCAGATCGCTTTCGCCGAGCTCCTGCATACCGCCGATCTGCCGTGCCATCAGGCAGATCTTGGCGTAATATTCCACCTCGTCCATGATGAAAAACGCCTTTGTCAGATTGAAGCCGACCGAAAGTGCGCCGTGGTTTTGCAGCAGAAATGCGTCATGATCCTGAATATATGGCATCAGCGAGTCCGGCACCTCCGGCGTAGAGGGCGTGCCGTATTTGCAGACAGGAACGGTGCCGACCGTGAGGATCGCTTCCGGCAGGATAAAGTCATCCAGCGGGATGTTGCAAACGGCAAACGCGGTGGCCGTCGGGGGATGCGCGTGTACCACGGCATTGACGTCGGGACGCTCCCGGTATACCCGCATGTGCATCTTGATCTCGGAAGAGGGATTTAATTCTCCCTCCAGCTTGTTGCCCTGCGCGTCCACCTTGATGATCATATCGGGGGTCATATAGCCCTTGGAAACGCCGGTGGGCGTGCAGTAGAATTCGTTGTCATTCACCTTGACCGAGATATTGCCGTCGTTGGCTGCCACATAGCCCTTTTGGTAGATCCGGCTTCCGATTTCGCAGATTTCCTCTTTGATTTCCATTGCTGTTTGCATTTTGGCATCTCCTTTATCGGTTGATATAAGACAAAAAGACTTCATAGCCTTTCGCATAAAGCTCCGCCTGTTCGGGCAGGAACTCCTTGCACGGTTCGGACGCCGTGACCACTGCACGGGCTGTTTTTAAGTCGGCAAGCTCGCCCAGTGCGATCAGCTGCGCTGCAATATTTCCGGTCGCGGTCGCTTCGATCGGTCCCGCGATCACCTTGCAGCCGCAGGCGTCGGCGGTCATCTGGCAGAGCAGACGGTCCTTTGTGCCGCCGCCGATCATATGGATAGCATTATAATGCCGCCCTGTCACCCGACCGATCGCGTCAAAGGCATAGCGGTATTTGAGCGCGATGCTCTGGTAGATGCACCGCATGATCTCGCCGACCGTTTCGGGAACGGGCTGGCCGGTTTTCCTGCAAAAATCCTGTACTCGCTTGGGCAGATTGCCCGGCGCTTCAAATACGGGATCGTCGGGATCAATAAAGGATTGAAGCGGCTTTGCCTCCAGCGCGAGCTTCTCCAGCTCGGCATAGGAAAGCTCGTTCCCTTCACGGATCCACTGCCGACGGGACTCTTGGATCAGCCAAAGCCCGATGATGTTTTTCAAAAAGCAGGTTTTTCCGCCGAAGCCGGTTTCGTTGGTCAGGTTTTCCTTAGCGCTTGCCTCGTTGATGATCGGCGCGGCAAGCTCGGTGCCGAACAGCGACCAGGTCCCGCAGCTGATGTAGATAAAATCCTTGGCGTCGGTGGGGATCGCCATGATGGCGGAGGCGGTATCGTGGGTCGCGACCGCCACGACCGGAACCGGCGGACAGCCGAGCTCCTCGCAGATTTCATCGGACAGCATACCGTACACCTCACCCGGGCAGATGACAGGCGGGAAAATATCGGCGGGAAGTCCCAGCTTGCCGAGCAGTTTCCTGTTCCAGTCATGGGTGAGAGGATCAAGGCATTGGGTGGTGGAGGCTTCGGTCAGCTCCGCCCGCTTTTCGCCGGTCAGCCAGTAGGCAAACAGATCCGGGATCATCAACAGGCAGTCGGCGCGCGCCAGCAGCTCCGGCTGCTTTTCTTTGAGCGCCATCAGCTGGAACAGGGTGTTGATCCGCATGATCTCGGTGCCGGTGGCGCGGTAGAGCGCTTCTTTCGGGATTTGCTCAAACACCTTTTCCATCATACCCTCGGTGCGGCTGTCCCGGTAATGCACCGGATTGGAAAGCAGCGCGCCGTTTTGGTCAAGCAGGGCAAAGTCCACGCCCCATGTGTCGATCCCGATCGAGTCAAAGCCGCCTGCGTGGAGCGCCTTGGTGATTCCCTGCTTGATCTCAAAAAAGAGCCGCAGCGCGTCCCAGTGCAGCGTACCGAGTACCGATACCGGATCGTTGGCAAACCGGTGGATCTCCCGCATGGTGATCCTGCCGTCTTGGTACTCGGCAAGGATCGCGCGTCCGCTTGACGCGCCGAAGTCAAATGCCAAAATTCGTTTTGTCTGCAACATCATCGCCTCCTCAGTGTACGGTAACGCCGGTGAAGTAGTGGGTGAGAATATCGGTATAACTCAGGTTCTCCCGCAGAGCGTAAAGGTTGGCGCCCTGACGGCTTAATCCCACGCCGTTGCCCCTTCCCCGGGTGGTAAAGACAAAGGCGTCGCCGTCCAGCGATACGGCAAAGCAGGTACTGGGAAGCGGAGACGGCAGAAGGGAGGAGAAGATGCTGCCGGTCAGCGGCTCCTCCTTTCCGTCCACGGTCAGGGAGGTCTGCCCGCAGACCGCCATGTTTTTCACATATCCGCCATCGGTCAAAGAGAGGATCGAGATCCAGGATTCGGGCGGCTGCTCGGAGGAGATCACGAAACCCGCATCGGTGAGGATGTTATACAGATCGGTGACCGAAATGCGGTTCTCCGCATCCCAGTCGCTCCCCTCGCTGTCGTATTTGCTTTCCACGCTTACCAGATGCGGCTGGATCGAATCGATCATTTCCCGCGCCGCATTGGTTCTGCCGGCGGTCGAAGGGCAGGAGGGCGCATATACCACGCTGTCTCCTTCGTAGATCATCTGTCCCGATACCGCCGCAACGGCGGCGGTGTGCGCCTCATCGGGGCTGCCCAGTTCAACGGCCGGAGCGATCCGCTGTGCATTGTAATAGGAAACAGTGCTGCGATCCGCTACCGCCTGCGCTTTCAGCGCCTCCGGCGCATAACCCGCGTCCATTTCGGCTGCCAGCATTTTGGCAAGGAGCGTATCGGCGCTGTCGGTGATGACGGCGCCGCCGACTACAACGGCAAGCATATTTTCCGGAAGCTCCAGCGAGTCCGGGATCGCATAGAGAGTGCCGGGCTTCACATCGGTCTCTAAAACGGCGGCGGCATTATCAATGACCGCAGTTTTTCGCATCGCGTGGCTGACCAGCCCGCCCAGCAGGCCGATCAAAAGAAAGAATACGGCAAGCTGGGTCAAAAATCGTCTGCACATACTGCTCCTCCTTTAGTTACCGCTCAAAAACGGATTGTTCAGCCGGTGCTGGGTGTAATAGGCGTCGGGATAGCGGACATTTCCGTTGACGGTCGCGGCGTTTACGTCCACCACGGCGGATTCGCCCGGCCGCACCTTTCTCGCCAGAATGACGCACCGTCCGTCCTTCAGGGTGGAATCGGAGGTACAGGTGGAGAGAGTGATGATCTTATCGTCCGTGTTGACGTCCACGCCGGTGTGGTAGAGCGTGCGGCGGTTGACCTCGTCCATATAAATCTCAAAATCCAGTTCATCGGTGAACCGGAGGAAATCATGATAGTAAAACGGGTCGGAATCGCTCATGCTGCCGTCGATGATCATGCAGGCGAACACCTTCCACTGTCCCTTTTCATAAACGGTGTTGTAGTCGATCAGCGGGTGCTGCTGGAAATAGGAAAGGGAAGCATATTCCTTGAGGGGAGAGAACATCAGCCCGCCGATGATGTTGTGTCCGTAGATGACGGTGTTGAAATCGGCGCTGTCGGGTGTGATGGCGTTCCGGTAATCGGCAAAAGGCGTTCCGTTCCGGTTGAAGGAGCCGTCAAAGCTGGTGTTGAGGTACTTGTCGTTGTCGGTCGACTGAACGACCGGCAGGGCAATATCGGTGCCGTCGATCGAAAGGTAGCCCTTGATCTCGGGATTTATCTGGTACAGCTTTGCAAATTCGGGGAGATAGCCTTCCGGCAGCCCATTCAGTTCCTCGGCCGTAGGCGGCGTGTCTATCATGTTTTGCAGATGGCTGAGCAATCGCTGCTGCACCACATCGTCATACACATACCTGCCGATATATACGGCGCTGACGACAAATACCAAAACTGCGGCAATTAAAACGATTTTCCGAATCACTTCGCCTGCGCTGTCGCCCTTCCATGGAATAAACCGTTTGAGTATCATGCGGTTGTGATCCTTCCTTTCCTGCTTTTCCTGTGTGAAATAATCTTTGACTGCACGGTCGGCCGCATCCATCTTCAGCAAAACGCGGCGCACCATGTCCAGCGCATGCATACAGGATACGGTGCGGATATAATCCCGCTCGTTTGCCTGCCCGTGACCCAGCCTGAGGTGTTTGACCAGTGTGGCGTCCTTGGTGTTGACCGCAACATAGACGGTGCCGACCGGCTTTTCGGGCGTGCCGCCGTCCGGTCCGGCAATGCCGGTGATCCCCACGCCGATCGAGGCGTGACCCTTTCGGCGCGCACCGTATGCCATTTGTACGGCCACCTGTTCGCTGACGGCGCCGTACTGCCGCAGCGTTTTTTCCGAAACCAGCAGCTCTTCCGCCTTGACCTCGTTGCTGTAAGAGACGATCCCGCAGTCAAAAATCTCGGACGCACCGGGGATCGAGGTGATCTTCGACGCCAGCATGCCGCCGGTACAGCTTTCTGCAAGCGCGATCCGCAGCTTTCTCTGCCGGAGCATATCAACGACGACCTCTTCCAGTGAATCCACATCCTGCCCGTAGACCGCGTCGCCGAGGATCCGGCGGATGTCGTCCAGCACCGGCTTGATACACAGATCTGCCATGCTTTGGTTGGGCGCGGCCGCCGTCACCCGAATCTGCACCTCGCCGTCCTTGGCATAGAGGGCGGTGGTGGGGTTTTCCTGATCCAGCAGATGCTTGAGCGCTTGCTGGATCGCCGATTCGCCGATCCCGAACACCCGCAGCGTGTGGGAGCAGATTTCGCCCTCTGCGTAGCGGGAAAGATAGGGGAGTGCCTGTTCCGCAAACATCGGGTGCAGTTCTCGCGGCGGTCCCGGCAGCAGGATCACGCAGTGTGTGCCGTCGTCGATAATCAGTCCGGGCGCGGTGCCGTATGGATTTGGCATCACCACCGCATCGGGCGGAACCATCGCCTGCTTGCGGTTGCATTCCGGCATTATGCGGCCGGTGCGGCGGAAGTAGGCTTCGATATCGTCCAGTATCTGCCGGTTTTCCAAAAGCGGCACGCCGAGTACGTCGCAGACCACTTCTTTGGTCAGATCGTCGTCTGTCGGTCCGAGGCCGCCGGTGAAGATCAGAATATCGCTGCGGGAGAGCGCCAGCTCGGTCTGGCGGCGCAGCCGCTCGTAGTTGTCGCCCACAGCGGAATGATACAGCACATTGATGCCCAGCGCGGCAAGCTGGCGAGATAAAAACTGCGCGTGGGTATTTTGAATATTGCCCAGCAAAAGCTCGGTGCCGACTGCGATCAGTTCAGCATTTTTCCGCATAACGACCTCCTTGTGATTTCTTTATTCTGAGGCAAGCAGCTTCCATGCCGTGTCCTCGACCGCCTTTTGGATAAGCGGCGCAAAGTCAAACGCCGCCTCGGCGGCTTCCACCGCCGCAAGCTGAGGACGGGTCTTGGGATGACGCGGCGTAAACACGGTACAGCAATCCTCATAGGGGAGAATGGAAGTTTCATAGGTGTCGATCCGCCGCGCGATCGAAACGATGTCGTCCTTATCCATGGTGTCGCCCATGTGATACAGGTCGATGTAGTTCTGGAACGCAGCCTTGAACTCGTCAGTGGTGACGGTGGGCTGGTTGTTCTCATCCACGACCCAGCCGCCGTAGGCCAGCAGGTGGGGGATGAAGTCGGACACGATGTTGTCGCCGGAGCCGCCGCGGACCAGATAGCCGATCTTGCCGGCGTCATGGGTCTTGGTGGCGATGTCCACGATGTCCTCCATGGTGTCGATGTCCTCGGGCTTGTAGCCGGCCTCCTCGATGAGGGCCTTGTTGTACAGCAGCACGGTCACGTTGCCAAAGTAGGGGG
>CANQKG010000067.1 GCA_947624425.1 uncultured Clostridia bacterium
GCAGCCGTTCCGCGCGAGTCATGAGGGTTTCGTACAGTTTCTCGCCGTGACGTGTGCCGATGATGTTCGTACCCGTGTCGCCGAACAGCTTCTGCACCGCTTTTGCAAGGTCGCCGATGGTGGAAGCGTCCGCTTTCTGGATGAACAGATCGCCGGGATTGGCGTGGTTGAAGGCAAAGCGAACCAGCTCGACCGCCTCGTCGAGGTTCATGAGGAACCGGGTCATATCGGGATTGGTGATCGTGATCGGCTGCCCTGCTTTGATCTGGTCGATGAACAGCGGGATCACACTGCCGCGGGAACACATCACATTGCCGTAGCGGGTACAGCAAATGACCGTCCCACCGCGCTCCGCCGCGACACGTGCGTTGGCGAAGATGACGTGTTCCATCATCGCTTTGGAGATGCCCATCGCGTTGATCGGGTAGGCGGCTTTATCGGTGGACAGGCAGACCACGCGCTTGACGCCCGCTTCGATAGCGGCGTGAAGGACGTTATCGGTTCCCGTCACATTGGTGCGGACGGCCTCCATCGGGAAGAACTCGCAGGACGGCACCTGTTTGAGCGCCGCCGCGTGGAATATGTAATCTACCCCCGGCATGGCGTCCCGCACCGACTCGATATTGCGCACGTCCCCGATGTAGAACTTGACTTTGTTTGCGTATTCCGGACGCCTTGCCTGGAGTTCGTGCCGCATATCGTCCTGCTTTTTCTCGTCGCGGGAGAAAATGCGGATCTCACCGATATCGGTGGGGAGAAAATGCTTGAGTACCGTGGAGCCGAACGACCCCGTCCCGCCGGTAATCATGAGTGTCGCGTTATTGAATTCTGACATATGGATTTTTCCTCCCCTTAGTTACTTTATCATGGCATATTTACCTATGTTATAAACGGATATCTACTACTTCATGACACGGCGCTTGATCTTCAATCGGCGGCAGCGTCATATAATTGCCATACCTTGCTTTCAAAAAAGCATCATAGTCCCTCGGAACAAAAAACATTTGTCCCTCAAAAGGCGTCTCAATAACATCTGTAAATAATGTTTTATCCAATACATAATCATTCTTGAAGTAAAAGTGACATATATTTTGTAGTTTATCGCTTTTCCCATAGCAATATCTCAATTGTTTATCGATCGCCATGTTAATCGTATTTACATGAAAACCGGCAAAAGGAAGATATTTGAGCTTTTGAATGGGCTTACGTACATGTGATATACCTAATTTGTAGTATTTGATCGCAGTTAAACGATGTATGTGCTTGAGCCGTTTTCTGTAATCAGAAGCCCGCACATAGTCCGCAGGAAAAACATCGATATATACGCCATGATTAATATTCAAGCTTGCGGTGAATTTTTCTTTGAACAGCGTATTCACAGCACGGATTTTGCCGAAATTATAAGGATAATCTTTTGTATTTTCATAGCATTCAAACCGAAAGCCTTCGGGTAATTCGGAATTTGCTATCTTAACAAACTTGTCGTAATCCTCACGGGGCATTGTAATATCCATATCATCATCCCAGGGAATAAAGCCGTGATGTCTTATTGCGCCAAGCATTGTGCCGTAAGCTAAAATATACCGAATATTGTTTTTCCTGCATACTCTGTCTGTGGCAATCATGATTTGAAGCATAACGTCCTGCAATTGTTTCAAATCGTAATTCCCGATTTTATACTGACTCATAAAAAGCTCCTTCTTGTCATAGATGATTTTTTATATGCTTTGTGATTATCGTATTTTTCTCAGTAAAAATGCTTCCGCCATCAGCTTGGCATTCGGCCGCATTTGTTTGATAAAACAGGGCAATACCATTCCGGTCAGTATCTGCGTCAGCAGCGAAGCAGCAGCAGCGCCTGCCGCTCCCCAGATCGGAATGAAGATAAAATTCAATATCACATTTGCAACAATGGCGATGGAATAGATATATTTCAAATATTTTTGCGCCTCGTTGCAGACCATCCAAGCGCCTCGTGCAATTCCCAAATAGGCAAATATGGTGTACCACGCAATGATTTTCAAAAGATTTCCCGACGGTTCATATTCTGCTCCGTATATCAGCACGACCGCAAATTTGCCGAACAACATAAACATAATTGCCACAAATATCGAAACGTAAATTACAATCGCGTATAGCTGCCTGTTTTTTCTTTCAAAAGCCTCTTTGCTGCCGTTTTTGTAGAGGGACATAATCGTGGGATAAATCGAATCAATGATCGCTTGCAGGACAAAGCACCACATCAAATTGACTGAAGAAGCAAGGGAATAATACCCCACGGAAGTTTCACCGAGCATCTGTTTCAGCATCAGCTTGTCCGTCTGCCCGTAAATTGCGGTCATCATTCCGGAAAGAATATAATGGTAGCTTTTGCCGAGCAGGTACTTGCCCTTTTTCCAGGAAAACTGGAACTTCGGCCCGTCATACGATCTGTACGCCTGAAAGAGGCATATCGCCACAACGATATAGTCAACCGAGTTTGCAAAAGCAAACCACATTACGCTTTTTTGGAGGATCAAAAGAATGATTTTATAAACAGACGTCGCGATGTACGCAATAAGTCCGGCTATCGCCGTTACTTTCGATTGATACTTCGACTGGAACCAGTAGTTGATCGTGTCGAACACTTGAAATACGAGCGCAACACTGCATAACGCAGCCACCACAACGGTAACGGGTTCGCCTTTGTCCACGATGCTCACGATCCCGACGATCATAATCGAGGACAAAAGACTTGAAACGGCTCTCAAAACGATTGTTGTCCCGATGGCCTTGCCCTGCTCGTCGGGATGATCAACAAAGTCCTTTATGATAACGGAGTTGATCCCAAGGGTACAAAGAGAGGTAAAAAACGTAACATACGCGCCGGCGTAATTGATGATCCCATAGTTGCCGGGGCCGAGATAACGAGCGGTAAAAATACTGACCAAAAAAGTCAGCACCATTTGGACAACACGCCCGGCAATAATCCAGCTTGCGTTTTTAACCTCTTTACTTTTAAGCGTATCTGTAAGCTTCACAAAACAATACTCCCTTCATAACGCTTAAAAATGCCGATACTTATTCTAAAGATTGCGAATGCTCTTTGCAGGCAAGGCGTTTTATCCCGTTTATCTGCGGGAGCCTTGCTGTTTTCCCCGTGATTGGTACCACCTGTCGCTGATGATCTCTGCCGGGCTGCATATTCCGGTTCGGTACAGATCCCGAATCGGTTGATCTTTTACCATATGCTCCGCCATATTGAGCAATCTATCTGCCGCCGTTTCGGCGTTCCATTCATTCGTGATCGTTTCATATGCTTTTTTGGATATGCCGCGCCGTTTCTCCGAATGGTCAATCAGCAGTTTTGTCTTTTGGTATAAATCGTCAAGGTCGCCGTCACGATAGATAAGCCCGTTGACATTATCTTGAATAAGGAATGGCGCCGAGCCTATTTCATGACTTGCAACGACTGCGCAGCCGCTGTTCATGGATTCGTTCAGCACCGCACCCCAGCCTTCATAACGGTCGGAGGTGAAAAGGAAAATCTCGCTTTGCTCCATACGGCTCCTCACCTGATCAGGCTTCATGCTTCCGAGCATTTTCACGCAGTCGGAAAGTTTTTTATCCCGAATCTTTTGCTTGAGGGTACTCTCCATCTCTCCCGTACCGATCATCTGCATTTCAAAGTCGTATCCGTCGCGCTTCAACCGGTCGGCGATCTCGATTGCCGCATCGGGGTGTTTCCAGTCGAGGAATCTCCCCGCCCATAAAATGGAGTTTTTCTTTTTTCTTGCAATCAGCTCATCAATATCGTCATAATGCTTGGCAGTCGGAAAGTATCCCCACTTATAGCAGCGGTTTTTGAAACAGCCGAATTTTCTGAAATCCGCCGCAGCATACGCGCTTGCGCAGAGCATATATGTCTTAGAAAAAGGCGGATTATACTGATGCAGGCGAATCAGCATTTTGCAATATCGAACCATGCTCACCTTAGTTTTCAGCGGGCGCTCGGAATAGCGAATAACGATCTTTCCCGCCTTTACCCTGTCTTTTACCATCGCTTCGGGAGCAGAGCCTGTGATAACGACGTCCGCTTCGTTGATGATCCTTACGCAGTTCTTGTACGCCTCGTCGGATATGTAACTTTGCTTAACAAACGGCGGATATTCGCTCTCTCCCCAGCCCAAGCTCAAGCGTTCCTGCTCGATAGGCATAGTTTCGATAAAGGCATAACCGTCGCCGATCAACGCATACATAGCCTCCGAAAACGGACTTTGATGGTGGTTATAGTAATTAGAAGCAAATACGATCTTCATATAAACTCACATACTCTCTGAACAGCTTATCTTGATCAAACGCTTCGGCCCGCTTCAAGCAGGCTTCCTGCGAAAAAGGCTTTTCTTTTGTGATGCGGATGATCTCATTTTCCAGCGCATCTATATCGTCGCATGAGACCACTGAACCGCAGGTTTCGTCGATACATTCAGGACTTCCTCCGGAATTGAACGTGACAACAGGAGTTCCGCAAGCAAGCGCCTCAATATTAACAAGCCCCAAAACTTCTTCTCGCGTCGGGTTCACAAATAAGTCAGCGGCGGTATATATCTCGGCGAGTTCTTTTTGATCCTGCGTCCGATGAACGGAAATGATATTGTCCGGCAGCTGTTCGTCCACACTGTCGTTTGTCCCGACAAGCACGATTTGATATTCTTTTTCGTCAAGCCGCTTCGACAATTCTATGAACACATCCAGTCCCTTTGCTGCTCCCCATGAAAATGCAACGCCCAAAATGATATACTTATTTTCGATTTTATATTTCCTTCGGAAGCTGCCTTCCGTCGGCTTGAACACATTTAAATCAATACCGTTATATATCACCTTTACAGGATAATCATGCAAATATGATTCCTGCGCCAAATCGGCAAGCCACCGTGACGGTGTGACGATCGTCATATCTTTAACGCCGGTAAACCATTTCTTTTTGAGCTTCCACATTTTTGCGGTTTTATCTACGAGCGCCTGCGGGTAGCTCTCTTTCGGATAGGGGCAATCTCCACAGCCGGTCTGCCACTTGCCGCATTGAGCCATTCCAAAATGCGGGCACCTGCCGGTGAATGACCAACAGTCGTGAAGAGTCCAAATCGTACTGATATTATGCTTCTTTATGTACCTAAACAACATTGGCAAATTGATATATGTGTTGTGAAGATTGTGCAGATGTATTATGGTCGGATCATGCTTCTTTATTTTTCTCAAGGTGTTCCATGTGCTGAAAACTAACCATATTCCTCTGAATCCGGTGTACTTTGATAAGATTTCAGCCATTTTTCTTAAGACCAATGAGCAGATAATCATGTCATTGCTTTTCGGAGGCTTTATGGAACGGCTTATGGGATATGCACAATAGCAGTTATATCCTTCCTTTTCGGCTATTGCACCTATTTCTCGCATGATTGTCCCGGTGCTGCCATAGTTTCCAAGGTTGACAGAAACAAGTGTCTTCCTTTTCGCACTGGAGCCAGAAATCAATCCATGCTCCAAGGCCTTTTTATTCTTCTGCGTATCCATCATATGCACCTAACAAGCCTTTCCATAAACATGGTCAGGTGACATATGATAAGAATCAATATGAGTACATTTAGTGATCCGAATAATTCGGATTACCCTGTACCCCCCCCCGGAATTTTTATAAAGCTTCAGATATTCTTTATATTTTTCGTCCTTATCAAACATTTTTGCTCTCCCCATACAATCATCACGCATAAATCTCTTGTTATCACAAATGGATTTTATTTCATTTTCCATCGCGTCAATATCGTCGCAGTCCACAACCGAACCGCAGGTTTCATCCGGTATTTCCGGGCTGCCGCCTGTGCGGAATGTCAGAACAGGCGTCCCGCAAGCTATTGATTCCATATTGACGGTAGGATAGTTTTCCTCACGCGTCGGATTCACAAATAAATCTGCGGCGGTATATATCTCGGCAAGCTCTTTTTGATCCTGCGTCCGATGAACGGAAATGATATTGTCCGGCAGCTGCTCGTCCACGCTGTCGTTTGTCCCAACAAGCACGATTTGATATTTTGCATTGTCAAGTCTTTTTGACAGCTCAATGAACACATCTAAGCCCTTTCGTTCGCCCCAACTGTCGGCAACGCCGAGAAGCATATATTTGCCGCCTGTTCCGTGCTTCTGCCGGAAGTTGCTTTCGGTCGGTTTGAATACAGACAAGTCTATGCCGTTGTGGATGACTTTGACAGGGTAATCCTTGAGAAATGATTCTTTTACGAGATCCGCAAGCCACCGTGACGGCGTGACGATCGTCATATTCTCGATTCCGGTGAACCATTTCTTCTTGTGTTTCCACATCTTTGCCGTTTTATCGACGAGCGCCTGCGGGTAGCTCTCTTTCGGATAAGGGCAATCTCCGCAGCCGGTCTGCCACTTATCGCATTTTGTCATATCGAAGTACGGGCATCTGCCGGTAAACGGCCAGCAGTCGTGAAGCGTCCAGATCACGCGGATATGGTGCTTTTTAACATAGCGGAACAGCATCGGAAGATTGATGTAGCTGTTATGCAGATTATGGAAATGGATGACGTCCGGCTTGATTTTGTTTAGCTTCCATAAAAGACGGAACGTAGTGATTGGGGCAAAGCAGCCAATGTATCCGGTATATTTGGCAAGTTCACGGTTCAGCTTGAATGTGACGAAATTGCAAAGTACAATATCGCGCCCATTGGGCGGAAGATTGATCCTGTTTCCGGGATATATCTGATAGGCCATGTACCCGCTTTTTTCCGCCAAAGCGGACACGCTGCGCATGATCTTACCGGTACTGCCGCGATTGCCGAGGTTGATAGAGGCGATTATATTCATGCCATAACTTCCCTCTCATGGACTAATGAAACTTGAATTTATATTTTGACAAAAAGTATATGATAAGCATGATCCCAAAGGTAAACACAATGTCCGCAGAGCCAAACGCATAACCCTGAATGGAGCTGACAATGATCTGCAATATAAACAAATACGGAACTATCGAAGAAGATCTGCGAGTAGATTTAGCATTCTTATATAGATTACCGGCAATGATCCCAAAAACAAACATACCGGCGATAACGCCTATAAATCGAAAATCCGCATACAAATAATAAAATGCCGTGGTGAAGGCATTGATATATCCCGAGCCAATATTCTTGTAAATCTGCCCGGTCATAACATGTTTTACCGTTGTTTCGAAGTATAATGGAAAACTGTATCCGGTTAATCTTCGCAAAACCGGCATTGCGAAACACCAAAATCCATATTGCCCTGCTAAAAAGTAGGAAAATATCC
>CANQKG010000068.1 GCA_947624425.1 uncultured Clostridia bacterium
CAGTGTTGCGGCGACCGTTTTGAAAAACGGCAGGGGAAAGAAAATCACGGTTTTCACCTATAAGCCGAAGAAGGATTCCAAGCGGAAGCTGGGTCACAGACAGCCCTATACGCAGGTGAGGATCGACACGATCAAGGCATAATGATCGAGGCAAGGTTCTCTTGCAGAGGCGGCAGGATCTGCGGTTTTTCGGTCAGCGGTCATGCCGGGTATGCCGCACGGGGCGAGGATATCGTCTGTGCGAGCGTGACCTCGGCGGTACAGCTGACGGCAAACGGCGTCACCGAAACGGCGGGAATACCGGCGAAAGTGACGGCAAAGGAAAACCGGATCACACTGGCTCTGCCGGATGGGTGTAACGATCCTGCGGCGCTCGCCATGCTGGCGGCGCTTCGGCTTCATCTAAAGCTGTTGGCGCAGGATTATCCGAATACGATTGTGATTGCTGATACGGAGGTGCAGTGATATGTTAAGACTTGATATGCAGTTTTTTGCACACAAAAAGGGCGTCGGCTCGACCAAGAACGGCCGTGATTCCGAGTCCAAGCGGCTGGGCGTGAAGCGCGCCGACGGGCAGATGGTGCTTGCGGGCAACATTCTGGTGCGGCAGCGCGGTACGCATATTCACCCGGGTGAGAATGTCGGGCGCGGATCGGACGATACCCTGTTTGCTCTGGTGGACGGCAAGGTTCGCTTTGAGCGCTGGGGACGCGGCCGCAAAAAAGTAAGCGTATACGCGGAGCAGTAAAGTTCTAAATTTAAACCCAGGGTATATGCTCTGGGTTTATTTTTTTGGAAAGGGGAAGCCCATGTTTGTAGATGTGGCACGGATCCGGATACAGGCGGGACGCGGCGGCGACGGCGCGGTGTCCTTTCACCGGGAAAAGTATGTAAACGCGGGCGGCCCGGACGGCGGCGACGGCGGTAAGGGCGGCGATATCGTCTTTTTGGTGGACGATCATCTGTCCACTCTGCTGGACTTTCGGTATAAGCGGAAGTATTTGGCGGAAAACGGGGAGAACGGCAGCAAAAAGCGCTGCACCGGAAAATCCGCGCCCGACCTTGTGATCAAAGTACCGCGCGGCACGCTGGTGAAGGACGCCGAAACGGGCAGGATCATGGCAGACCTTTCGGGGGACGAGCCGGTGATACTGGCACGGGGCGGACGCGGCGGCTGGGGAAACAGCCATTTTGCCACGCCGACCAGACAGATTCCCCGCTTTGCCAAGCCGGGGCTGCCGGGCGAGGCGTTTGATGTGGTGCTGGAATTAAAGCTGCTGGCGGACGTGGGGCTGATCGGCTTTCCCAATGTGGGAAAGTCCACCCTGCTGTCGGTGGTGAGCGCCGCACGTCCAAAAATCGCCAATTATCCCTTTACCACGCTGACGCCGGTGTTGGGCGTGGTGCGGGTGGACGAGCAGTCCTTTCTGATGGCGGATATTCCGGGGCTGATCGAAGGCGCCGGAGACGGGGTCGGACTGGGGCACGATTTTCTCCGTCATGTTGAGCGGTGCCGCCTGCTTTTGCATCTGGTGGATGTTTCGGGGATGGAGGGTCGTGACCCGATCGAGGATTATCGGGTGATCTGTAAGGAACTCGAACGGTTCCACCCCGATCTGGCAGAGCGTCCGCAGATCTTGGTTGCAAACAAAGCCGATCTGGCGGAACAAGAGCAGATCGACGCAGTGGCGCGGTTCGCGAAAGAGGAGGGGCTTTCCTTCTTCTGCATCTCCGCCGCCGCCCATACCGGCGTGCGGGAGCTGATGCAGGGGGTAGCCGCCCGGCTTGCCGCACTGCCGCCGATTTTGGAATATCAGGCGGAGCCGCTGCCGCTCCCCGCGGTGGAGGAACGCCGGTTTACCGTCACGGTCGAGGGCGGCATTTATCGGGTGGACGCCCCTTGGATGGAGCCTGTTCTCGGCTCGGTCAATATGGACGATTACGAGTCGCTGCAATATTTCCAGCGGGTGCTTCACCGAAGCGGGATCATCGACAAGCTGGAGGAAATGCAGATCAAAGAGGGCGACACGGTGGAGATCTGCGGCTTTTGCTTTGATTATGTGATCTAAATGAAGGAGAGTACATTGTTAGAACCGATCAAACCAACAAACGATCCCCGGTCATACAGCCCGCTGACCCTTGCGTTTCTGGGGGACGCGGTGTTCGGACTGCTGGTGCGCCAAAAGCTGATCGAAGGCGGCAACCGTCCGGTCGGAACGCTGCATCGGGAATCGGTGCGGTATGTCAGCGCCTCGGCGCAATCGCAGGCGGTGGAGATGATCCTCCCCGTTTTGACCGAGGAGGAAACGCAGATTTATAAGCGCGGGCGGAACCACAGCGGGCATCAGCCGCCGCGGCATACCGACCCGCAGGATTACCGCCGTGCCACCGGACTGGAGTGCCTGTTCGGGTATCTCTATCTGCGGCAGGAAAATGAGCGGCTTTGCACATTATTTGATCTGATCTGGAACAGAATAAACCCATAGGCTTTTGCATCGACAGACCATGCTGTCGGTGCGGCTCTTTGGGGGGGATTTGGATGAAGCTGCGGGAGGGCGCGCTGATTGTCATTGGCACAACGGTTTACAGCGGCGGAGTGTATCTCTTCACCGCTCCGAACCGAATCGCACCGGGCGGGGTGATGGGGCTTGCCACGGCGCTGCATGATTGGATCGGTGTGCCGATCGGCGGCTTTACCGCCGCTGTTAATCTGCTCCTTTTGCTGTTCGGCGGGCGGTATCTCGGAAAGCGGTTTTTGTATCGCACCCTCGCGTCCACACTGCTGGTCACCCTGTTGCTGGATCATCTGTTCCCACTGTTTTTGCCGGTCTATCGGGGAAATCTCATTTTGGCGGCGGTCTACGGCGGCGTGATGATCGGCGCGGGGATGGGGCTTGTCTTTTTGCAGGACGGCTCCACCGGCGGCATGGATATCGTCAATCAGCTTCTGCGGCGGGCTTTTCCGCAGATCCCGCTCGGAAAGCTGGTGCTGGCAAGCGACCTTGTGGTGATCGTGATCGCGGCGGCGGTCTATCGGGACGCGGAAACGGCGCTTTACGCCGCCATGACCGTCTATATTTCCTCTCATCTGCTCGACATGGTGCTGTACGGCTGGAAGGACGGGAAGCTTGCCTTTATCGTCAGTCCTCACAGTCAGGAGATTGCCAAAGCCATCGGCGGCAGGATGAAGCGGGGCGCCACGCTGCTGGCGGGGAAGGGGAGCTATTCGGGACAGCACCGGTGGCTTTTGCTTTGTGCCTGCCGCAGCAGAGAGGTGGTGCGGCTGAAAAAGTTGATCTGCGAGATCGACCCGCAGGCGTTCTGCGTGGTGACGCAGGCGTCCGAGGTGCTGGGGGAGGGTTTCGAGCCGCTGCCGCTTCTTTGAAAAAAACGGAAATGGCTACTTGCCTTTTTTACGGCTTTAGGGTACAATAGGAAATACACGGAACAACAGGAGGTCATATCCATGGAACATCTGTATCAAAAATTCTGCAACGAAGCATTCGATGAGAACGGGGTTTTGACTGAGTTTTCTCTCCATTATCCGGAGAGCTATAATTTTGCCTATGATGTGGTGGACTGTATTGCCGAGAAAGAGCCTGACCGGCGCGCCATGGTATGGTGCAATGTGGCGGGCGAGGAGGCGGCCTTCACCTTTGGAGATATGAAGCGGTACAGCGATAAGGCAGCCGCCATGCTGCAGCGGCATGGCGTGAAAAAGGGCGATCGGGTGCTGTTGATCCTAAAGCGGCACTATCAGTTCTGGTTTGCGGTGCTGGCGTGCCATAAGCTGGGCGCGATTGCCATTCCCGCCACCCATATGCTGACCAAAAAGGATCTGATCTACCGTATGCTTTCCGCCGGCGTCACGGCGGTGATCTGCACCTCGGACGGCTCCACGGCGGACGATCTGCTGGCGGCGGAGCAGTCCTACCACGGGCTGACCTTAAAGATGATCGTGCGGGGGAAAAAGGAGGGCTTCCTCTCCTTTGACGAGGAGCTGGAAGCGTCGCCCGAAACCTTTGTGCGCCCCGAAACGAAGGCGACCGACCCGATGCTTCTCTATTTTACGTCGGGTACCACCGGCTATCCCAAAATGGTGATGCACGACCATACTTATTCGCTGGCGCATATCCCTACCGCCCGGCACTGGCAGAACGTCGACCCGAACGGACTGCATCTCACCGTGTCGGACACTGGCTGGGGGAAGGCAGCGTGGGGCAAGCTGTATGGACAGTGGCTCTGCGCCGCCGCGATCATGGTCTATGATTACGACCGGTTCATCGCCCACGACCTGCTGGAGGTCATGGCGAAATATCGGGTGACCACCTTCTGTGCGCCGCCCACCATCTTCCGCTTCTTTGTCAAGGAGGGAATCGAAAAGTACGATCTCTCCCATATCAAATATGTCACCACCGCGGGCGAGGCGCTGAATCGGGAGGTGTACGATCTTTTTCTCAAATACACCGGGAAGAAGATCATGGAAGGCTTCGGTCAAACCGAAACAACGCTGATTATCGGCAATCCGGTTCATTCGCAGAACAAACCCGGCTCTCTCGGCAAACCTATGCCGCTTTACCCGATTGAGCTGATTGACGCGAACTGCAAACCGGTGAAGCAGGGCGAAACGGGCGAGATCGCCATTCGCCTTTCGGAGCAAAAGCAGCACGGTATGTTCATCGGCTATTATAAGGACGAGGAATTGCGCCGCGAGGTCTGTCGCGGCGGCTATTACCACACCGGCGACACCGCCTATGCCGACGAGGACGGCTACCTTTGGTACGTGGGACGGACGGACGATATCATCAAGTCCTCCGGCTACCGGATCGGACCGTTCGAGATCGAAAGCGTGCTGATGGAGCACCCGGCGGTGCTGGAATGTGCGATCACCGGCGTGCCGGACGAGATACGCGGGCAGGTCATCAAGGCGACGATCCACCTGACCAGCTCCTATCAGCCCTCTGAGGAGCTGAAAAAGGAATTGCAGGAATTTGTCAAGAAAGCGACCGCCCCGTATAAATATCCGCGGGTGATCGAATTTGTGGACGAGCTGCCTAAAACCATCAGCGGTAAGATCCGCCGGGTGGAGATTCGGGAAAAGGATCAGGAAAAGTGAAAAAGCGGCGGACGGAGCGGTGATCGCTCTGTCCGCTATTTTTCTGTTTGCGGTTTCAAAAACTCTACCGATGTTTGGCAAACTCTACCGATAGGTGATGGATTTTGTAAGCTTCGTGTGTTACCATATGGAATGTGGCAAAGCGGCGCGTTTTGTTTTTGCAATCTGAACGAGGTATTTTTATGAGACAACAGGATCTGCCGTCCGGCGTGCGGACGGCGTGGCAGTCATGCGCTGCCAAACAGGAGGACAATACGCCCATTCGGGCGGTCGCGCAGGGTGATCTGAGCTTGGATCACAGCCTGCAAAAAAGCTATTTGATCCTGACCGATCGGGCGGTTTATCATGCCGCGTCTGTCCGCGCCGGCGAATGGAACGGCACCGGCAGAGTGACGGCAGCGGATGACGAGGTATCCTCCTTTGCGGTTTATCCGCTCGGCCGGATCGCCGATCCGGCGGTGGATAACGAGGTGGTCGGCGGCCTGCTGCGGTTCAAGCTGGACGGGAAGGAGCGGGCGATCTGCCGCTTTTCGGGTGCCTGTATGCGGGATATGACCCGTTTTCACCGCTGTCTGGATCGGCTTTTGCAGGGGGAAGAGACAGTGACACAGGAGGAGGAGCCGGAGCGCTGCTGTCCCAAATGCGGCAGACCCTATCCCGATCCTCATCGGGCGGTCTGTCCCCACTGCGTGGAAAAGGGCAGCGTGTTCACCCGCGTGCTTTCCTACTTTAAGCCTTATCGCGCTCGGGTGGCGGTGATGCTTTTGTTCATCATGCTCTCGGCGGTCTGTCAGGCGGTGCTGCCCTATTTGAACGGCTCGCTGTTTTACGATAAGGTGCTGGGGCGTGACGAGGCGCTGGCAAGCTCCCTCGGGCTTGGCGGCAGGTTCGGACTGCTGCTTTTGCTGCTGACGGTAACCTATGCGCTGGTTCGCATCTTAAACGGCGTGTTCGGGATTCTCCACGGCAGGATCTCCGCCTATATCGTGCCGGGCGTGGTGCGCGCGCTTCGGAACACCGTTTATGAGGCGCTGCAGCGGCTTTCGATCGGCTTTTACACCCGCCGTCAGACCGGCGGACTGATGCAGCGGGTGATCCGGGACACCGAGGAGGTCTTTACCTTTTTCATTGACGTCCTACCCTTTGCGCTGTCCAATATCCTCACCTTTTTGTTTGCGGCAGTCATCATGTTCACTGCCAATTGGAAATTGGCAATTTTGTCCCTCTGCCTGCTGCCGCCGCTCTTTATCGCCTTTTACCGCCTGGTGCCGATGATGTGGCGCACCTTCAGCGCAAGGGCGCGGGCAAGGCGGCATGTGACAAGCAATCTGAACGATAATTTTGTCGGCGCACGGGTGGTCAAGGCGTTCGGGCAGGAGGAAAGCGAGATCGCCCGCTTCGACCAAAGCAGCGACAGCCTCCGCCGCGCCGAGATTCAGGTGGCGCAGCAGCAGAGCATCAATGCCATCTCCTTCGAGCTGGCAAGGGAATTGCCCACTGTGCTGGTCTGGGGCGTCGGCGCCTATATGATCCTCGCTTCAAGCGGCAGCTTCCGGTATGGCGAGCTGCTCACCTTTGTCAATTACCTGACCATGATGCAGGGGCCGATGCGGTTTTTATCCCTTTTGTTCCGGCGGTGGTCGCAGAGCATGAGCGCCGCCCAGCGGGTCTTTGAGATCGTGGACGCGCCTGCCGAGATCATCGAGGCTCCCGACGCGGTGGACAAAAAGCTGCGCGGGGAGATCACGGTGCGGGACGTGAGCTTCAGCTATGAGCCGAATAAGCCGGTGCTCAAACACATTTCGTTTCATGTCACGCCGGGAGAAACGCTGGGGATCGTGGGGCGTTCGGGCGCCGGGAAATCCACGCTGGTCAACCTGATCTCCCGCCTTTACGATGTGGAGGAAGGCGCTATCGAGCTGGACGGCGCAGACGTCCGGCAGCTTTCCTTTGCCTCCCTTCGCAGTACGGTTGCCATGGTGAGTCAGGAAACCTACATCTTTATGGGGACGATTGCCGAGAATATCGCCTATGCCCGTCCCGACGCCACCCATGAGGAGATATTGCAGGCGGCGGCGCAGGCGGGCGCGCACCGGTTTATCTGCCGCCTGCCGGACGGGTACGATACCGTGATCGGCACCGGCGGGCGTCAGCTTTCGGGCGGAGAACGGCAGCGGCTGTCGATCGCCCGCGCGATTTTGGC
>CANQKG010000069.1 GCA_947624425.1 uncultured Clostridia bacterium
CTTCCTCACCAACATGACGGCAATCGAATATATCCGCAACGCCATGAAGCGTGTGCGGAAGAAGGATTCCTCGATCATTCTGGCAAGCCAGAACATCGAGGATTTTTTGATCCCGTCGATCCGGGAATTTACAAAACCACTGTTCAGTATTCCAACCCATCAATTCCTTTTCAACGCCGGTCAAATCAACCCCAAGGAATATATGGACGCCCTGCAAGTGGAACCGTCCGAGTTCGAGCTGATCAAATATCCCGAACGCGGCACCTGCCTCTACCGATGCGGCAATGAGAGGTATCTGCTTCAAGTCATTGCTCCCGACTACAAATCTGCGCTCTTCGGAAAGGCTGGCGGGCGGTGAGCGCCACCGTTGCGGCCGCCCTCAAAAAGATTGCGGTTTTTCTGCTGACAGACAAAAGGGTGCTGAAAACCGTCTGCGGGATCGTGTTGGGGATCCTCATTATCATCATTATGCCGATTGCTGTGGTGATCGGCATTTTTAACGGCGACATCAATATGGACGCCGCCCGTTTGCAGCAAATGGTGATGGAAAATCTGTCGGAGGAAGAAAAAGCCGAACTGCAATTTATGGAGGATACCATGACTGCTATTGAGGAAAAGATGTCGGCGGCAGGATTTCCGGATAAAGCGAGTGACGCGCGGATCCTGTATGTTGCCGCACTCTCCGATCGGGCGCATGACAGCGGTTTCATCGATAAGCTGGTCGGGTGCTTTGCCGCCGAGCAAACGGATGAGCAGTTGATTGCCGCCGTGAACGAAACCTTTGGCAGCGCGATTACGCTCGAAGATTTCACACGGGTGATGGAAAAATACAGAGAGGAATGATTTACAATGGCACAGGAAGAAAAACAGAACGCGGAATTACGGCTCAAATTAAAGGTTAGAGACAATTATGCAAAGTTCAAAGAAGCGTGGCTGAAGCTGTCCCCAGCAGAGCTGATCGACCGATGCGAGGAACTCGAAGCGGTCACCCGTATGGCAGAGACTCTCCCTTCCGCTGTGTCGGAGGAAAATGCGGAATATCTGCTCCACTTCAAAAATCCGCTGGAGGTGGTCAGCGATGCATGGATCAGCAGAAATGGGATCGACGCTCTCATTGTAGACGATGAGATGAGTCATCTGCTGTGGTCGCTTCGGGATCGCGGGGATGCGGAGGATTATTACGAAACGGAAGATGACGACCCCGAACAAAAGAAATTACAGGCAGAAAAAGAAACAAACGAAATGCTCCTTGCCGAAGATGCGGTGCAGACCACGGCATATATCGTGGGCGCTCCCGACTGCTGTTCCGGCGCAGAGCAGCTCGACAATATGCTCGGTATGCTTGGCGCGGATATTATGGAAGAAGATATCTACCACGGCGAGGACGAGCATCCGAAAATGACCATGTGAAAGGAGCGATTTACAATGAGCACACGAAGTTTTATAGCAAGGCAAATCGGAGAGGATCAATACCGCACGGTTTACTGTCACAGCGACGGATATCTGACTTACAACGGTGCCATGCTGCTTGACCATTACAACACTCCGGAAAAGGTAGATGAACTGCTTGCGCTCGGTGACCTTTCGGTGCTGAATGAAAAACTCTACCCAAATCCAAACAAGCCGCACGGATTTGATTATGATAAACGGCAGGAGGGGGTCACGGTTGCCTACGGCAGAGATCGTGGTGATGAGAAAACGCAAGCAAGAACCTTAACGCTCGCAGAATTGGACGATCCGAACAACTGGACGGCGTATGTGTATATTTTCACGCAGGACAACGCTTGGAAATATTTTCATGCGGGGCATTCTGCGGAAGGCTTGCGGGATGTGAAAGAGGATTTGGCAAATGAATATGCCGCCTACGGTTTGGAACGGCCACAGGGATATTATGGCTTTCTCACTGAAGCGATTGCGGTTCAAATGAAAGCGGAACAGAGTGCTGAAATTTCCGAAAAATATTCTGACGAGATGGATGCTCCTGCAATGACGATGTGAGGTGAAAGATATGAGCAGAAAAGTAAAATCGTTGTATGGCGTATATAAAGCATTGGGACGCGATGCGTTTCTGGCAGCCGCGCAGCTATACACAGGTCATGTGCAGGAAACCGTTGAGGCAACACTGCTGCAAATGGAATCAAACTGGTATAACGAGGAAAAGGGTGTTACTGAGGCGGATGAAATGGTCAAGGATTATCAAAGCGGATATCTTACCCGCGCAAGAGCGGAGCAAATACAAAAAGAGGGCAGACTGGCGCAGGAGTTCGACAAGAATATCAATGAGGTTCTTGAAAATGTTGATTTCGCCCGTTTGGAATTCTCTTTGGAAAGCACCGACAAAAGCTATGCGGGAGAGGTGCTGAAAGAGATTCATGAGGCATTTCTGAAAACCTACGGTACCGATTGCTTGGAACGGGATCAGTATGGCTTTATGGGGCTTCCCGCTGTGATCCGCTCGGATCAGACAGGGAAGCTGAGTCTGGGTATTGTCATGATAGACCTTCAATCGTCCGGAGAACATTGGGGAACCGCTTTCTTAACGCCATATGGGGTCGTTTCGCAGGGCGATCAAAATGCCGATCCGTTTTTTCAGAATTATCTCAATGAGAATTTTATTCCGTATCACTATTGGTACACCGTCGAAGCAAAGGGGGATTTTCACACGGATCAGGTGAATATTCCCGATGAGGTCGCCAATCTCATTGCAGCCGCTCATGGGGAGCAGCAGAACAACATGTTTGATTTAGAAATGTGAGGACTTAAAATGAAAAAAGCAACGATAACAATATCATTCGATGAAGAAAAACTTTCTGCGCTGAAAATGTATATGGAACAGAAAGGGAATAATGTGGAAGGCGAACTCGAAAAGAGCATGGAATCTTTATATGTAAAAAATGTTCCTGCCGGCGTTCGAAATTTCATTGACATGAAATCGGGAACAGAAGTTCTTTCAAAGCCAAAGCCGCGAAATCTCAAAATTGCTGTTCCCGCTGAAGAAGTTTCCGAGAAGAAAGGCGCACCGGGGGAAAAAGCAAATGGCTGATACGGAGATCACATTACTTTTTAACGCGCATCGGTATGAGGCGCTCGAACGGATCCTCACCGAAAGCGGCAGTTCGGTGGAGAACGAACTGCTCCGAGAGTTGAATGGAATGTACCGTGCGCTGGCGCCGGAAAACGAACGGGCTGCAATCGAGTCGAAAATCGAAAGAGAAAACGCTGAAGCTGAGGCGGCAAGCGAAGCCGCCCGGCGTTTTGCTGTCGTGCATCTGCATGACAGCGATGATGATTTGCTGTTTACAACCGAACTGCGAAATGATTTTTACAGCATGGCATATTTGTATCGCAACGAGCTGAAAGACATGGTCGGGCAATACACGCTGGATAGTCTTGCTGAACGGTTCGGATCATATCAGGTGATAGACGAAACGGTTTTCTCCGCCCTCTGCCATGCGAAGCCGAACGATCCGAGAATCACTGCGCTGGTCGAATTTGATTTTGAACACAATACGGTAAGTGTCTGTAGCAGCGGCGATGACGAGTGGCACACATACGATCTAAAAGATGTATCGGCGGCGTTCTATCGTGCAAATCGAAAAAATCATCTCCCGCTTACCGCACGGCAGGAAATATTCAGCGAGGCGGTGGTAGAAAAAGAAATCAGATCGGATACCGAGATGGAAAATGAAGCGAGATCCGATAGACCGACTCTGCAGATGTGACCGCCTGTCAGCCGCCCTGTCGCCCCGTGTTGCGATTTTGCGGCAGAGGTGGCATAAGAACACCCAAAAAGCAAAACGAGGGGAATTTGCCCCGTGTATGCAAAAACCGGGGAAGACGGCAAATCGGGCGGAATGGCACGATCCGATTTGCTTGCAGGAAAAAGAGTCGGGGTTGCGAAAGCACCCCGACTCGATTCACAGCGGACGGCAACGCCGACCGCACAAGGGTTTTCTGCATCTTTCAAAATCGCAGATTTCAGGGGTCAGAAATCTCCCTGTTTTTGCGCTTTGGGGTCAGAAATGGGAAAAGCGCCGAATTGTCGCGGCTTTCAGAGGAGTTACGAAGAAAAAGAGGTGAAAAAATGCCAACGCCGAAGGAAAAGCAGAAGTTTGCCCTATGGGTATATCCGGAAACACTCAAAAAGGTGGAGAAAAACTATCGGGATGATAATTGTAAAAGCAGATCGGAGTTTATTGAGAAGGCAATCTTGTTCTATACCGGATATTTGACGGCGGCAGAGTACAAGGCATACCTTCCGAATATCATTGTTTCCACGATGAAGGGGACACTGGACAGCCTTGAAAACCGGATGGCAAGGCTTCTTTTCAAGCTGGCGGTAGAGCTGTCCATGATGCTTCATGTGACGGCGGCAAACCATGAAATCGATGCCGACGCCCTTTCCCGTTTGAGGGGTATGTGCGTAGAAGAAGTCAAGCGATTGCATGGTTCGGTCAGCATGGAGGACGCTGTGAAGTTTCAGCGAGGTGAATAACTTATGGCAAGGCTTATCCTCAAATGCCGCTATCTGAAAGTCGGCTCCGCAAAGCATTCAGAAAATCTGATCAAGTATATTGCAACAAGGGACGGCGTGGAGAAGCTGGACGATTCGTGGAAATCCCGTCCCGTGACCAAGGCACAGAAGGAACTGATCGAGGAACTCGTATCGGATTTCCCCGATACTGTGAACAGCTTTGAGTATCAGGACTATCTGAAAACGCCTACCGCGGGAGCAGCTTCAGAACTCATCACGCGGACGCTCGAAGATAACGCGGATCTCATTGGCAAGCGAGAAAACTATGTGGGCTACATCGCCAAGCGCCCTCGTGCGGAACGCATCGGATCACATGGACTGTTTACGGACAGCAATGTCCCAATCAATCTCACAGAGATTGCAAAGGAGGTTGCAAATCATGAGGGAAATGTGTGGACAAACATTCTTTCGCTCCGCAGAGAGGACGCCGTTCGGTTAGGTTATGACAGAGGATCGGCATGGCGGGATCTGCTGCGCGGGCAGGCGGAAACAATGGCGACTGCTATGAAAATTCCGCTCACTGATCTGAGATGGTATGCGGCGTTTCATAATGAAGGGCATCATCCTCATGTGCATATCGTGGCTTATTCTGTGGGAAAGGAACCATATCTATCCGAGCAAGGCATCCTCAAAATGAAGTCGGCCTTCGCCCGTGAGATTTTCAAGCAGGATCTTATACAGGTCTATGAAAGGCAAACGGAACATCGCAACGCGCTGGCGCAGGAGAGTCGGAGCATCTTATCAGAAATCACGGAGCAGATCAATAGGAGCAGTTATGAAAATGAAACGGTGGAACTGCTCATGCGGAAACTGGCGGATCGGCTATCTCGTACCAAGGGCAAAAAGGTATATGGCTATCTTCCGCAGACCACAAGAAATCTTGTGAATGGGATCGTGGATGAGCTGGAGAAGGACAGCCGTATCGCTTTGCTCTATGACTTGTGGTATGAGCAGAGGAAAGAGATCGTCCGCACTTATACCGACGCTGTATCAAAACGAGTGCCGCTCTCACAGAACAAGGAATTCAAATCGGTGCGGAACGCCGTCATACAGGAAGCAATATCACTTTATGAGAACAAAATGACATGGGAAGATAGGCAGCCTGATTCGGACGAGGGAAAAGATGAACAGGATTCGTATTACCGTGCAAAGATATACCTTGACCGAAATGCAGAGCAGTATGATCCGGTGGAAGCGGTTCGCTTGCTGCAAGAAACAGCAGAACAGGGAAACCGGTATGCACAATACCAGCTTGGAAAGATGTATCTGTATGGGCAAGAGGTGGAGCGGGATTACAGCATGGGCGTTCGGCTATTGACCAAGGCTGCCGAACAGGGGGATCCGTATGCCCGATATCTGCTGGAACACGATCAGCCCGGAGAAAATGGAGCGCCGGTCGGTCTAGCTGCTCTGCGGCTGATGGCAAGGCTTTTGCAGATCTTCCGAGATCAGTTATGTCGGGAAGAGAACAGCCGTCGGCATACCGAGAAGAAATCGAGGCAGAAAATGGTAGAGAAAATGCAACTGCACGGTCAGAAAATGGGCTGACCGTGCAGTTTCGCTACGCCTTGATATATTTCTGATTCTTGCTGTTCGGTTTGTCCGGCAAGGTCATTTTGAGTTTGCCGGAATCAAGAAGTGGTTTTAATATTGCCTTTCTAAAATACTCTCTTGTAGCGATTCCCAGTAAGGTTTGCATTTCCTCCCTTGTCCTCGCTTCAGAACAAAATTCGAGTAAACGATCAATTCTATCTTGCGTACTGACTTGCGTACTATCTTGCATGGTATCTTGCATGGTGCCACCACCCAAGTGATAGTTCAAGTTTTTAATGACTACCGTAAACGATGATGGGGTGGAATAGAATGTAGGGCAAAGGGCATCGGTATATCCTGGGAGCTTGGCGGTTTCGGTTACGATTTTTCTCAGACCGCTGCCGCGGCGCTCCATGTAGCGCATTCTGTGAAACAGATCGGCTATGATGGGATTCCTGCGCTTGGATGCGATTTTGTTGATATCTTGATCTTGCACATTGGTGCCTTCAAACATTCCGCCGGGCGAGGTGATTTCCAGCCGATCATCGAACATATCCACATGAATCTCGCTGCCCATAATCAAATAGTCGCGGTGGATCAGCGCGTTGACCAAAGCCTCGGTGACTGCCCGCTCCGCATAGTCCGGTTTGTCGATCCGCTCGGTAGCCGCCTTTGTAAAACGGACTTTGGAATTGTTTTTCACAAAGGTCAGCGCGTTCTGAAGCAGGAAAATCAGATTGCCCTCATACTCTTTATCGTCAAGGGCATCGTCAAAAACGGAGCCTTTTTGCAGACCGTTCCAGCGCGTGCAAAAGATCCTCGAATTATACACGATATGCTGATCCGTCAGGAGGGAACCGGCACGGGTCAAAAAATCACTGTCCGTAACAAGTGAAAACGATTGATAATCCTGCGGTTCAAAATGAATCCGGGTTCGCTGTAAATAGGTAGCCTCCAAAAGCGTAAAACTGTAATCGCTTTTTTTGAACTGCGTTGGCAAAGTGTCGAAGGTCTGGCTGGTTCCGCGTAAAATCAGTTCGTGAAGAATATGATCCGGCGCGGGAACGCTCTCGTTTCCTAAACGGATATACGCCTGCTTGACGCCGTCGGAACTATAGTAATACGGAGTAGAACGACCGGGCTTTACAACAAGTGTCAGATAGTCCTTGCC
>CANQKG010000070.1 GCA_947624425.1 uncultured Clostridia bacterium
GCACGCTGTTGTCAAAGATCACATCGTCGATCCCCTTATGCCGGCAGACATATTGCAGCGTCATGTAGGGCACGCCGCCCGCGCGTCCGGGCAGCAGCGTTTTGCCCGAAAGCTCGCTCCAATCGAAGTCCGGCTCCTCCTCCCGGCTGAGGATAAACGCGCCGTCCCGCTGGGTGACCTGCGCCACCACCTGCATGTAGTCCTCTTTGCCCTCGTTGTAGACATAGATGGCAGCCTCCGGACCGGCAAAGCCGATGTCCGCATCGCCCGACAGCACCGCCGCCATCACCTTGTCGGCGCCCTCGCCGTTTATCAGCTCCAGCTCGATTCCCTCGTCGGCAAAATACCCCAGCTCAATCGCCGCGTATTGGGGCGCGTAAAAGACCGAGTGAGTCACCTCGCTGAGGGTCAGCTTCACCGGTTCTGCTTTCGAGCCGGTATCCGCCGGTTTGGGGTCTGCTTCGCCGCAGGCGGAAAGTCCCACTGCCGCCAGCAGCGCGCAGAGAGCCGCCGTCACCCGCTTGCGTACTTTTGTTTGTTTCATAACCAAACGCTCCTTTCATCACAACAGAATATGTAGTTTCGTCTGCCAAGGTTCCGGCAGACGAAAGCCTTTATCCCCGGTCGTGGCTGATAAACCGTGTGCAGAGCCACTGCGCCAGCCGCACCGCCTGATACATCAGAGCGGCGACCAGTGCGAGGATCAGCACACCGGTCATCACCAGATCCATCTGGAACACCTGCCCGCCGTAGACGATCAGATACCCCAGTCCCGCTTTGGACACCAGAAATTCGCCCGCGATCACGCCGACCAGTGAAAGCCCGATGTTGATCTTCAGCGAATTGAACAGGGTGTGAAGATTGGCGGGAAATACGATATGCTGAAAGATCTGCCGTCGGGAGGCGCCGAAGGTACGCGCCATTTTGATGAGGTCCTCATCGGTATGCAGAAAGCCCGAAAGCATCTCCATGACCGTGACGATCAGCGAAATGGCAAGCGCCATGACAATGATCGCGCGAGATGATGATGACCGGACCGAGCGCGATTTTCGGCAGGGAATTGAGCACCACCAGATAGGGCTCAAACAGACGGGAAAGAAAGGGCGACCACCAAAGCCCGATCGCCAAAGCCAAGCCGATCAATACCCCCAGCGAAAAGCCGACCAGCGTTTCGTATACCGTCACGCCGATGTGGGTCGGCAGATGATTGGACGCCACGTTGAGAAGCGTGCGCCAGACCCTGGACGGACTGCTGACCACAAAGCTGTCCAGCACGCCCCAACGACCAAGCAGTTCCCACAGCGCCAACAGCAAAAACAAAAGCAGCCATTGCAGGCAGAGCACCAATAAACGGCGGCGCTTTTGCTGTTTTAAATAGACGCGGCGGGCGGCGGATCTTTCTTTTTCTTCATTCCACATACACATCAAGCTCTTTCCACACAAGATTGAAATACGAGGAAAACTCCGGCCGGTTCCGGCAGAGCAGCGGCGTCCGCTCCGGCAGGTCGAAGCGGATTTCATGCTCCGCCCGCAGCCTCGCCGGCCGCCCGGAGAGTACCAATACACGGTCGGACATACTGATGCTTTCGGGTATATCATGGGTGACCATCAAAATGGTTTTGTGCTCCCGCCGCAGGATGCGGTATACGTCGTCGCTGACCGCCAAACGGGTCTGGTAATCGAGCGCCGAGAACGCCTCGTCCAGCAGCAGGATATCCGGCTGCATGGCAAGGGTGCGGATCAGTGCGGCACGCTGCCGCATACCACCCGAAAGCTGCGCCGGATAGCTGTCCCGAAATTCGTAAAGCCCGTAGGTTTTGAGCAGTTCTTCGGCATAGGAAAGGCGTTCGGCGGTATCCTTGCCCTGCAATTGCAGCCCGAAGATCACATTCTTCCAGATCGTCCGCCAGGGCAGCAGGTAATCCCGCTGGAGCATATAGGCGATCTTAGGCGTAATGCCGGTCACCGGCTCGCCGTAGACCCACACGCTGCCGGCGGTAGGGGTCAGAAGTCCCGAAATGATCGAGAGCAGCGTGGATTTGCCGCAGCCGGAAGGCCCCACGATGCTGACAAACTCCCCTTCCCGCACCGAGAAGCTGAGGTCGTCGATCGCCGCCGTCTCGCCGTTTTTCGCCTGATAGGTCTGGGTGAGATGTTCCACCCGCAATGCCTCCTGCAAAGGCGTCACCCCCCTCTTGTTCCGATCGTGACCGCGCCGGATGCTTTCCCCGGCAGGGTCACGTTATAGGCGCTCCAAAACGAGCGCCTATACCGTATCGTATGCGGGAGAAGGATTTTTGGTGCGGTTCCCTTTCCCCTGCCCCACTTTTCGGCAAAATAAAAACCGCCGCAGCGGGTGCTGCGGCGGTTTTTATGTAACTCTTTAGTGAACAATGGCCTTTTCGGTTTCTTTGTCAAAGATATGCATCTTTTCGACATCCAGCGCAACCTTGATCTTGTCGCCCTCACGGGTCTGAGAGGTCGGCGCAACGCGGGCGGTGATGCTGTTGCCGAGGAAGGTCAGATACAGATAGGTCTCAACGCCCATCATTTCGGTGACTTCCACATCGCACTCGATCACGCCGTTGGTCGCTTTCTCGACCACTTCGGGATCATCGGAAATATGCTCCGGACGGATACCGAGGATCACTTCCTTACCGATGAAATCGGTGATCCCTCTCTGCTTGGTCTTGCTCGGAGGCAGCATGACCTTATAGGACTTCCGCTCGGTGCCGAACTCGACATACAGCTCTTTATTATCGGTCTCTTCCATTCTCGCCTTGATGAAGTTCATCTGCGGCGAGCCGATGAAGCCTGCAACGAAGACGTTGGCCGGCAGGTTGTACAGACGGGTCGGCGTATCGATCTGCTGAATGATACCGTCCTTCATAACGACGATGCGGGTAGCCATCGTCATAGCCTCGGTCTGGTCATGGGTAACATAGATAAAGGTGGTACCCAGTTTATTGTGCAGCTTGGAGATCTCGGTCCTCATCTGTGCACGGAGCTTCGCATCCAGGTTGGACAGCGGCTCGTCAAGCAGGAAGACCTGCGGCTCACGGACGATCGCACGACCCAGCGCAACACGCTGCCGCTGACCACCGGACAGAGCCTTCGGCTTACGGTCGAGGAAATGCTCGATATCAAGGATCTTCGCAGCCTCTTCCACTCTCCGCTTGATTTCATCCTTCGGGGTCTTCCGCAGCTTCAGACCGAACGCCATGTTGTCAAACACGGTCATATGCGGATAAAGCGCATAGTTCTGGAACACCATCGCGATATCGCGATCCTTCGGCGGAACGTCGTTCACCAGACGGGTGCCGATGTAAAGCTCGCCCGAAGTGATCTCCTCCAGACCGGCGATCATACGCAGGGTGGTGGACTTACCGCAGCCGGACGGCCCGACGAAGATGATGAACTCGTTATCCTCGATCTCCAGATTGAAGTTGGAGACCGCGGTAACATTGCCGGGGTATACCTTACAGATGTCCCTTAAAGATAAGCTTGCCATTGTTTGTTACCTCCTCAAGTCGATCGGTACAGACGCGCTGTACTTTTCTTAAATTATAAATCTTTTTTCTTTTTTTGCCAATATCCTCACCTTACAATTTTTTCACCGTCAATTTATTGAGTATCGCCAAAATTGCAAACTTACAAGTCAAATGTTCCGGCACGTTATTTTTCACTGTAAAAAAACGGCGTTCAAATTTGTGCATTTTTCCCATTCACTCCTCATTGTGGAAGCCGGTCATCCAGCCGTCCAGCGCGGCCGAGCAGATATCCCCGCCGATCAGCTTCCCTCCTGCCACCAGCAGGTTCGCCCGCACCGGCGCGCTTTGGTCGGGATGATTGATGACCGCATAGCTGTACCGGCGCACCGTTTTGCCGCAGTAAGCGGTCAGATCGTATCCCTGTTTGCGCTGTAATTCCTGGTACCGTTCGTACACCTCGTTGAAGGTTTCGGGAATCAGCACATCCTGCACCTCGACCGGCTCCGGCTCCGCCTCCCACCCGCAGGAAGCGAGAAACGCGACCCGCTCCTGATCGGTGCGGGCGCTCACGCCGGCGTCGCCCGAAACGGTCTGCGCCCTTCCCCGCAGAAGAAACAGCGCGCCGCCGGCCAGGATCAGCAAAGCCGCTCCCCACAAAATGCCCGGCCGTTTTACCCGTATCGCTCTGATCCACATGAGCCGATCTCCCCTTTCTCTCTTTCCACCCTATGTGCGCCGGAGCGGATTTATGCGCAATCTGAGGAGAATGACAATTCGCTGACATTTTGGAAAAAAGACTATGCTTTTTCCTCAGGCTGTGTTATAATGAATTATCTATGACCGATCTGTCTTTGGAAATTCGCTGAAAAAGGAGTGTTTGGTCGTGTCATTTTTTCTGACAAAACCCGCAAAAATTGCCATGGCGGTCATTACCGCGGCAGCAATCGCCATCTGTGTGGTGCTGATTTTGTTTGCCGCACGCAGGACGCCTGCCGAATCTTCCGCCGTTGTTTCTTCCGAAGAGACCTCCGTTTACGCGCCGGACGGCAGCAAAGTCGCCTATCTGACCTTTGACAACGGCCCTTCCAACTGTACGCCCGCCGTTTTGAGCGCGCTTCAGTCGGCCGATGTGAAGGCAAGCTTCTTTGTCAGCTTCCAAAGCTCCGCCACGCTTCAGGAATACTATCAGGACATCGTATCGCAGGGACATCTGCTGGGCGTCAAGGGCTACATAGGGGACGATACCGTCTACTCCTCCGCCTCCGACCTGCTGGCCGATCTGGATCAGATGTTCACATTCCTCGAAATGTCGGGGATCCGGCTGGAGACAAGGCAGGTGCGGCTGCCGGGCGGAAGCAATAACGCCGCGGTGGACGGCGACTTGATGCAGCAGGTGCTGCTCAACCTCAACCGGGACAACTATCTGTACTATGACTGGAACGTCTGGGCGGACGGCGAAGGCTCCGCGGCGTCCAAGGACGAAATCGTCCACGGGATCATGACCGCCGCGCTTTCGATGGACGAGCCGGTGATCCTCCTGCATGATATCAACGACAACGACGCCATGGTGGAGGCTCTGCCCGAGATCATCACGCAGCTGAAAGAGGCGGGCTACGCCTTCGATACGGTGGATCATATGGCGGTGCCGCTCCACCATGTGGAGTATGTGGAGGAAGAATCCTCCAGCGAGCCGGTCAATTCCTATGATCCGATCGAGACGTCCTCCTATTATCCGACCTATACGGTGACCGAAAGCAGCCTGCCGTCCTATGAGCCGGAGCCGCCCGCCGAAATACCGGCCGAGCCTCCGGTGGAAGAACCCTCCGAGGAGAGCAGCGGTACCGAAGTCTCCTCGGCGGAAGAGCCGGACGACAACACCTCCGACACGGGCGGCGAAAACTCGGAGGATACCTCCGATGAGCCGGTGGAATGGTAAGCTTTGAACCGCTGAGCGAAACGATCTCGGTCTGCGTCTCGCAGTCCCACCGGTTTGGCACCGATGCGCTTTTGCTGGCGCATTTTGCCGCGCCGCTGCACAAGGACAGGGTCTGCGACCTCGGCGCCGGCTGCGGGATCATCCCCCTTGCGATGATGCGGCGGGATCGGCCGCGGCAGATCCTCGGCATTGACATTCAGCCCGAGGCGATCGAGCTGTTCCGGGCGGGGATCGCCCGTTCGGGGCTGGAGGGAACCGTATCGGCGCTGGAGGCAGACCTGCGGCAGACGGCGGCTTTGCCTGCCGGAGAGTTTGATCTGGTCACCTGCAATCCGCCCTATCAGGCGGCAGGCGCCGGCATTCCCGCCGACAATGCTTCCGACCAAATCGCCCGGCATGAAACGCTTTGCACCCTTGCCGACGTCTGCAAGGCGGCAGACCGGCTTTTGCGGTACGGCGGGCGGCTTTGCCTCTGTCAGCGGGTCGGGCGGCTGAGCGATGTGATCTGCACGATGCGGGCGGCAAAGCTGGAGCCGAAGCGGCTGCGGCTGGTCGCAAAGGACGCGGAAACTGCGCCGTGGCTTTTTTTGATCGAGGGGAAAAAGGGCGGCAAGCCCGGTATGCGGGTCATGCCGACGCTTTTGACCGAGGAAAATGGTTCTCCCTCCGCCGAACTGCAGGCGATATATGATAACAGATAGCACGGCGCGTCTGCGCCGTGCCTTTTATGGGTCATGCCTTTTATGGAAGAATTTATGGGAGGAGATGATAGGATGCTCTATCTGGTCGGAACGCCGATCGGCAATCTGGAGGACTTTTCTCCCCGTGCGGTGCGTATCCTCAAAGAGGTGGACTTTATCGCCGCCGAGGATACCAGAGTGACCGCCAAGCTTTTAAACCGCTTCTCCATCAAAAAGCCGATGATAAGCTACCACGCCCACAATCTCCGTATGCGGGGCGAGGAGCTGATCGAGCGGCTGCTGGCCGGCGAAAACGGCGCCGTGGTGTCGGACGCCGGGATGCCCTGCATCTCCGACCCGGGTGAGGACTTGGTAAAGCTCTGTGCCAAAGCGGGGATCCCGGTCACGGTGATCCCGGGACCGAGCGCGGGGATCGCGGCGCTTTCGGTCAGCGGACTGCCTGCCGCCCGCTTCTCCTTTGAGGGATTTTTATCGGTCAACAAAAAATCGCGGGCAGCGCATCTGGAGGAAATACGGGAATACCCCCACACCATGATCTTCTACGAAGCGCCCCACAAGCTGCTTGCCACCCTGACCGATCTCTACGCCGCGTTGGGCGAACGCCCGATCACACTGGTGCGGGAGCTGACAAAGCTCCATGAGGAAATCTGCCGCACCACCCTGTCCGAAGCGATCACCCGTTATACCGAAACATCGCCGCGAGGCGAATTTGTGCTGGTGGTGGGCGGCTGTATACAAAAGCAAAAGCCGGTGACGGCAGCCGAGGCGGCGGCGCTTGCCAAGAAGCGGGTGGACGCCGGAGAACGTCCCTCGGACGCGGCAAAGGCGGTCGCACGGCAGACCGGCATCCCCAAAAGCGAGATCTACCGGCTGCTGACCGGAAACTCCGCCGATTTAACGAAATCGTAAAATCCCGTTCATAAACAAGTGTTACCATTTATATGTTTAGCGTGGCGATTACATCGCCACGCTTCGAAGGACAAACACAATCGCTTCACTCGCTAAAGCTCGTCTAGCTCTGTGTTTGCTCTCTTGCGGTTCCCAATTTTGCTTTTGCTCGCGGTAA
>CANQKG010000071.1 GCA_947624425.1 uncultured Clostridia bacterium
CCGGAAAAAGGATCGCCTTTCCGACTGATCCTGCGCCTTCGATCCGCAGATTGAATAGGTACATCTGTAAGCAAAAAAGCGCCTGTGCCGTTTTTCTCGGCACAGGCGCTTTTTGTTATCTTCGGTTTTAATCGATCTCAAGCCCGTTTGCCCATTCCATTACCTCATCCGCAGAGGCTCCGGCGGCAAAGCGGCGACCCTCAAGCCATTTTGCGCCGCTTGCGGCTGCGCGCAGCGCTTGATCGCTGCTGCCAAACCCGCTGCTGCCGGAGGTGCAAAACGGCACGACTGTTTTGCCCGAAAAATCATAGCTTTCGATAAAGGTACTCATGATCCGCGGCGCTTCACCCCACCAAATCGGGTAACCGACAAACACCACGTCATACTGCTCCATATTTTTCACAGAGCCGGAGATTGCAGGACGGGCATTGGGGTCGTTCATCTCTTTGGAGGAGCGACTGTCGGAATTGCCATAGTTCAGATCCTCCGACGTATAGGGCTCGGCCGGCGTGATCTCATAGAGATCGGCTCCAAGTCCGGCGGCAAGCTTTTCTGCCACGCCTTTGGTATTGTTGGTCGCCGAGAAATAGGCTACCAGAACCTTTGCCGCCGCGTCAGAGGACGGCAGGCTTTCCGCCGCTTTAGAAGACGCCGCCGACCGATCCGCGCTCGATAAGGAACCGGCGCCTCCTCCGCAGGCGGCAAGGGTCAGCGCCATCACAAATGCGAGCAAGCTCACGCAAAGTTTTTTCATTTCAAACCTCCGTATTGGTTGTCGTCCACCGGTTCCAGCCATTCGTTGGAGCCGTTTTCTCCGGGAACTTCGATCGCAAGGTGAGAAAACCAGCTGTCAGGCGCGGCGCCGTGCCAATGCTTGACCCCCTCGGGAATGTTGATACAGTCGCCCGGCTTCATTTCGATCGCTTCTTTGCCCCACTCCTGATAATACCCGCGGCCGCCGACGCAGATGAGGATCTGTCCGCCGCCTTTTGCCGCATGGTGGATATGCCAGTTGTTCCGGCAGCCCGGCTCAAAGGTCACGTTGAAAATGCCGACCTGCTCACCCGACACCGGCGCGAGGTAACTCTGCCCGATGAAATATTGCGCAAAGCCGTCATTCGGCGCGCCGATCGGAAACAAAATGGTGTTTTGATATTTGTCTTTCTCGGTCAGCGCCGGTTCGGTTTCGTTCCAGACGTCCTTTGCCAAACGGAACACCGCCCATGCCTTCGGCCAGCCGACATAAAAGCCGACATGGGTCACGATCGCGGCGATTTCGGCTTTCGTCACGCCGTGCGCCTTCGCGTTTTCGAGATGATAGATCAGCGAGGTGTCTGTGATCCCCGAACTCATCAGCGCCACCACGGTGATGATGCAGCGGGTTTTCAGGTCGATGTCGGGGTTATTCCAGTTCTCGCCAAAGAGAATGTCGTCATTATAATGGGCAAAGTCCGGCGCGAAGGTGCCCAGTTGATCTCTGCCCGCAGTCTGTTTGATCTTTTCCATCGTGATCCTCCTTATCATACTACATTTCCGGCTTTCTGTTTCCCTAATTTCGCATACTTCACTCTGCCGCCCCTTTACAGGACGGTTTTTGCCCATGCTTTGAGGCTTTCCGCCGTCTGTCTGCCGTTGAGCACTTTTCCCTCGATCATCACGGTATCCGCCGCGACCGAAGGCTTTAGCCCTGCCACGGTCTGTCCGAACCCGCTGCCGCCCGAGGTGGCAAACAGCACGATCTTCTTACCGGAAAAATCATAGCTCTCTAAAAAGCTGTTGATGATGGTGGGAGCCACATACCACCAGATGGGGAACCCCAGCAAAACGGTGTCATAGGCGGCGATGTCCGCGCTTTGGTCTGCCAGCGCAGGACGGCTCGATTTGTCGCTCATCTCGACCGAACTGCGGGATTTTTTGTTCATCCAGTTTAAGTCTTCTTTCGTGTAGGGCACCGCGGGCTTGATTTCATAGAGGTCTGCCTCTATGGCTCCGGCAAGCTCTTTTGCCACCCGTGCGGTTGTTCCGCTTGCGCTGAAATAGGCGATCAGTGTTTTACTCATATTCTTTTGCTCCTTTCTTTGCTCAATCTCCGAGCAGCTTTCTGACACAGTGATAGGTGATCTCATAAATGCTCATGAACACATAATTGACGCCCGCCTCCTCCATTGCCGTCTGCTGCTTTTTGGTCACGAAAGTGTAAGGATAGATGCCGAACATAAACGGGAAAAAGGTGTAGATAAAATCCTGCTTCTGCCCGACGGTCATACCGGGAAAATACCGGTGCAAAGCCTCCATGACCGTGCGGATCGCTTCTCCATACGCCACCTTGAACGCCGCCAGATGCTCCGGTCGGCTGCCGGTTTCCATATCGTAATGGTTCATCGACAGGATTTTCAGAAGCTGGGCGCGTTCCTCCAGAGAGTGCGCCAGCATGGACGCAAATTCGTCCTTGGTCATGGCATCCACCCGCTCCATCGTCTGCTTCAGCGAGGCGATCCACAGCTCATACTCCCGTTTGAGCAGGGAAAGGAAAATTTCCTCCTTCGTCTGGAAGTAGTTATAAATGGAGGTGCGGGTAAAGCTGGTCGCCTTCCCGATCTCCCCCATGGTGATCTCCTTGAAGCTCATCGTCCGATAGAGCTTTTCGCAGGCAGCCACGATTTCCTCTTTCCGCGCCTCGGTCAGTTCCGGCGATCCTTTCGGCATCCTGTATCCTCCTTATTGTTTCGGCGTCCTTTTGAAAGACAGGCATTTCCCGATCACTTCGCCGGTTTTCAGATACTGATAGGTGGGGAACTCAAACAGCACCGGTTTCAGAGTCTCATAATCTACCTTGCCTTTTTCATTCAAATGTTCCTCTGCCACATAGGTGTTGCCAATAGTGCAGATGAAGCTCTCAAAATTCGGTGTGTGATAGATGTCCGCAACGCTGCACTCGATTGTCAACGGAGATTTGCGGATGACCGGCGTACCCGCGTCCCCAAGATCATATGCAAACACAGCGGACTTATCCGCCTTTGCCCCGCTGACCGAGCCCACAAAGTCGACCTCCGGCAGCATCGCCTCGTCCACAAGGTTTACAGAGAGCTTTTTTGTTTCCTTAATGCACCCGTTTATAAAGTGGGATGCGGCAAGGCTCACCAGCACCCGGTCATGCCCGATGATCCCGATATGCGCCACCAGCGTCCATGTGGGCTTATCGCCGTTCATGGCGCCGATGACCGTCACCGGCGTGGGATACAGTGCCAGCAGCGACCCGACATTTTTCTTCACGATTTCGCACCTCCCGACTTGCAAATCTGTTCTGACATCTTGTCAGCATAGTTAGTATACCACCATTCTGACAGACTGTCAATATAAATTTAAAAAATCCACCACACGAATCGTGTGCCGCCCTTTCTGAGCGTTCGATACACTCAACCTATGATTGAGTTTTTCGCACCAAATGAGATGTTTGTTTTGCGCTTAGCGCATGATATACTGTAAGCAGAAAGAGGCGCCGCTTTCGATACTGCTTTAAGGAGAGATACTCATGAAACTGCATATCGGAGAAACCATTAAAAATCTGCGAAAAGAAAAGAACATCACACAGGAAGAACTGGGAGATATTCTCGGCGTTTCGTATCAATCGATATCGCGCTGGGAAACCGATGCCTGCTATCCTGACATGGAGCTGCTCCCCACCATCTCAGACTTTTTCGGCGTGACCGTGGACGCCCTGTTGGGCGTCAATCAAAGCATCGAACAGGAGAAGGTCGCGGAGTATCTGAACCACTTTCAGCAGGCGGTCAGTCAGGGCAGGGTCTATGACTGCATTGCGATCGCTCGCGCAGGCGTTGCGGAATATCCGAACAATTTTGCATTGCTCAATAAACTGATGTACGCGCTGTTTCTTGCGGGAGATGAGGACGGCAGCATTCCCGAATGGAAAGAAAATACCGAAAAGTACGATGCGGAAATTACTGCTCTGGGGGAAAGGATCATGAAATACTGCCCCGATCAGGATATCCGTCTTGAAGCCGCAAGCAGACTTGCTTTCAATCACTGCGAAATGGGGAGAAAGGAGACCGCAAGAGCGATCTATAAGACCCTGCCGTCGGCTGAATTTTGCAGGGAAAACCAGATGTGGTGGGGACTGTATGAGGACGAAAAACTGCCATTTACAAGAGAGAGGATCCGCAAAGGGTATGAAATCCTGTCTTCCGGCATGGATTTGCTCATCGGCTCCCGTCTATTGCCGGACACCGAGCTTTGCAAAATATGTAAAAAGGCGCGATTGCTCGACGAACTGATGTATGACGAGGGGATCGAGCAGCTCCGGCAAAACGACAGTAGAAGCGCCAGGCAGTACTGCCACTGTGCGGCGGTTTTTGCACGGCTGGGCGAATCCGAGAAAGCGATCGAACAGCTCACAAAGGCAGCCGAGTACGCGCGCGATTTTGATCACAGACCGAATGAAGCTGTCGTATCCTCTGTCCTGCTTGGTGAAACCACCGTCCGAAAAACCGATTTTGAAACAGATGATGCGAGAACACTCGCCGAAATCATGCGCGATAAATGGCTGGCGTCGCCGGATTTTGACACGCTGAGAAATACGGTTGCATTTGAAAAAATCATAAGTATTCTGAATAGTTAAGCATTCATTTTCCGCCTTGTAAAAAGGACGCCTCATTGCAACGCGGCGTCACAACACCTGCGGGATATGATAAACCGACCGTCCGAGCGCTCCGCTCAGACGGTCAAATTTTGCGATAAAAAAGTTGAGCCAATACGGCGGAAATGTTTATTTGACGAACATTACTTTAACTGATATCCCGGGGGTGTTCTCCAAAACACTGTTCCCTGACCCTTTTCTTTCGTTATGGACGACGAAAGCTCAATATCTATTCTTTGATACTCCAGTGAGCGGTTGATTCCATCTATTGGAACTTGAACCAAATACCCATAAAGATATTTTTCTTCAAGACCTTTATCCATGGCTCTTTCTTTTATCTTTGACATTTCGATAATGCTGACGGCTTTTTTGTTTATGAATACTCTGACTTCATTTTTTGATAGTTCCGGACTCGCTTCAATGAATTTGCAATTTATATCTTCTATTGAATCTTTATTTTTATAATAATAAGTTAAACTCATCGGACGAAAATATATCATTAAAGATGCATTTTGAATGGCTCTCTGTATTAAAAAAGCATTGATACCATATACTTCCATACGATCAATTTGCATATCAATTTTCATGTCTTGATACACAGGAAGATTCCAACACCAATATTCTAATTTGCTGTCAATATAGTCTTTTACGCCGCCAATGGCGACATAATCCCCTGCTTCAACATCGAATGAGTAATTCCCGTATTGATCGGTATGTGTAAGATAAACATCATTCATTTTAGCGTCTTTCATACAAACAACGCCATCAGCCATAGAATGACCATAAAAATCTGTTAACTTGCCGAAAACTTTAAATGATTCCATAAATGTTTACCTCCGTTGTTTTAACATAGGAAAAATAAAATAGGGAAATTCAACCCGATTGCTGCCGCTGAATAATGCTTTTTTGATGATGCAGCAAACGGAATAGGTCGAAACAGATGCGACCGGATACAAAGTCGAAAAACAAAAAATCTATTGGCAGAAAATCCCTCTATTCTGTTTCTTTCTCCAGATCATATATACAGGTTATATCAGTGTCTATATACCGAAAGGCTCCCCTGTTTCCACTTGCAGGCGAATCATTCTCTCAAAACAAGGTATGGTTTTCCCCAAGTTCAGTGCTATACTTTTAATAGGATCGATCCAATTCCAAATCAAATGTATAGGAGGCTTCAGCAAAATGAAACTTGGCGAAAACATCAAAACGCTGCGAAAGCAAAGAAATCTTTCCCAGGAAGTTCTTGCCGAAGGGCTCGGCGTATCTTTTCAGACGGTGTCAAAATGGGAGAACGAATACACGTTGCCGGACGTCAGTCTAATACCTGCTCTGGCATCGTTTTTCGGCGTTTCCATTGACGAGCTTTTTGATTTCAATCTGTTTGAAAAGGAGAAGCAGGTCAAGGCGATCTGCAATAAAGCTTATCGGTACCGCCATGCCAACCCCGAAAAATCCGAACAGATCCTGCGGGACGGTTTGAAAAGATTTCCGGGAAACGATGTGATCCTGAACAACTTGCTCTATACTATGGAGCCGGAAACAAGAGCGGACGAGATGATCACGATCTGCAAAGCGCTGATCGAATCGACCAAAGATGATGCGATAAAATATGACGCTTATCGGATTCTTGCATCCTGCTGCTATAGAACCCAGCAAACAGCTTTGGTCGAACATACCCTTGAAATGATTCCCGAGCTTTATTTTACAAAGCTGGAACTGGCGGCGTCCCTTTTGGATGGCGAAGACAGCTACAAGGCGGCACAGAAGCAAAAGAATATATCAGCAGAAACGCTGGTCAATATGCTGATCGTAATCGCTCGGCGGCTGAAGGAAAAAGGAGAGCCTGAAAAGGCTGCCGTGCAATTGGATATTGCGCGGAAGGTGATCGACGCTTTTCAGGAGGACTTTTTGGAAGAGGAATTGTTTCATGCAACGATCTATGAGTATATGGACGAAAAAAGAGAGGAAATTGAGAAGCAGCTGAAAGAATGAACAGCATGGCCACGACCGAACGGCGTCACCAATGCCGTTGAGATATGACAACAGACAAAATCGGCAGCCAATGGGCTGCCGATTTTTGACAGGGCAGTAAGATTCGAACTCACGGCACGCGGTTTTGGAGCGACTGTGAGAAAAGCATAGGGGAACATTTATCACCCGAAAATCTGCGCCGTTGCGGCGTTTTTATTCATTAACCGCACGCCAAAAACAAATTTGCTGCTATTTTGATGCTATACGAAATTCTTTCTAAAAAACATTTTCCATTTGTGAAACTTCCTCTCTGTTTGTTTTTATTTCAATCGGTAGTTTTTTACCGATCTATCAGAAAATACGGAGAGAGCCCTTTTTATCCGATGGAATCTGTGCGATAAATGAATTTTACCTGACCATCCATATCCTCGCTTGCACCCGCAAAATTCTTATAGCGCAGGGACACATCTCTTGTCGCGCGGAATCTGGTCATTAGTCCGTCCAGATCACCGTCCACCGCATCCACCAGCTTTTGGATGCCCT
>CANQKG010000072.1 GCA_947624425.1 uncultured Clostridia bacterium
CTCGCCTCGCTTCATCGCCCACCGGGCGCGCTTCGGCAAGAGCGCCCTTTGACAAGGGAGGTTTTGACAAAGACGGCAGCTTTCGCGTAAACCGGGTTTGTCCCTCGAAAGCGTGGCGAATTTTTCGCCACGCTTGCGGCCGGTTCCTTGACATTTTTTCCGGCGGCGGTTATACTGAAAGCAGAAAGGCGGGATCGGTATGGCGGAACAGAAAGCAAAGCTTCTCAAAGAGGCGGAAAAGCCCTTTTATCCCATGCGTGGATTTTTTACGGCGATGGCGCTGCTGTTTTTGGTGCAGGCGGTCGTGAACCTCGGGATCAGCGTTTGGAACGAGCTGCGGTACGTGGGGGACGCGGCGGCGGAGAGTATGCCGTCCGCGGCCGTGTGGACGCAGAATATTTTCAATCTGGCGGTTGCGCCGGTCACCGGTTTGATCGCGGGGATCTGCTATCGGCTGCAGCGGGGAGAAACACAGCTGAGACGGCTGATTTTGCTGTGGACGTTCGGATTTCTCTGGATCGAGCTTTGTCAGCTTCTGGCGGCGGTGCGGTACGGCGTCTCGGGCGTGATGGCGCAGGGAAGCTTGTACAGCGGCTCGCTGGGGGACGGCAGCATTCCGGTTTTTGTGCTGTCGGTGGTGATTACCCTGCTGCTCTTTGCATTCTGGGCAAGGGCGGAGCATCCGTTTTATCTCGGCGCGGCGGTGGTCTCCGCCGTGATCGGCGTGTTGTCCTGCGTGCTGCTGCCCGCATTGCCGATGTCGGCCACAGAGCTGTATGACGCTTCCTTCCTCCAGATCCTGCTGGAGGCCTGCTCCACCAATACCCAGTATATCCTCACAACCGCCGCCGTCGGCGCGGTGGCGATCCACCTGCGGCGGGCGTCGAAAAACGCGGTATAGAAACGCGGCATAAGGGAAAGGTACGGCGCGGAGGGCATATCACCCTCCGCTTGAGCGTGTCGCCTTTCGTCGCCACGCTTCGAGGGACAAACACAATCGCTTCACTCGCTAAAGCTCGTCTAGCTCTGTGTTTTTCCCCCGATTCCCCCTTTTCGTCGAAAACCGGCTTGGCTTGACGCCAATTCTGACGCCGCCTGCGCCGGTTTTCTCTCAGGGTGTCACTGCGGCGGCACATGTCCGCCTCCGTGACGGATTAAAAATATTTTCGTTACCGATTGCTTTTTCGACAGACTGACCACCCGCTACGCGGGTGGATTTTTATTCTGTTGAAAAACAGCTTTTGAATCCCACCACCATGCTGCGCATGGTCCCCCTCCCTTTGACAAGGGAGGCACTGGCGATCAAAGAAGCTTTGATAAAAATTTTAGCAAATGGGCTGGCGGAAGATTATACTGAGCAGCCAACGGAAGATGTTGCTTTTTTCACTTATTCTATTTCAAACCGCTGCGCTTCCGTCTTTGTCAAGACCTCCCTTGTCAAAGGGAGGGGGACCGCGCCTCGCGCGGTGGAGGGATTCAAAAAGCACTTTTCTCGTTTCGGGCGAAAACCTGATATTGCCGCTCACGCAATCGTTTGCCAATACGGCTTTATCGCCGCACCGCACTCCGTTTCGGGCAGATCGGCCCAATACCCGCGCCCGCCGCAACTGCGTACCGAAAAACGCCGTTTTGATTGACAGGGCGAAAAAACTTTTCAGAAATCACAAAAAAAGATTGCATTTGTAGAATAAAAATATTACAATATAATAAACTGGTCGTATTGTCCACTCGTGCGGCCAATGAGAAGAAGGATTCTGCCAAAAAAGGAGACCAACATGAAAAAACGCAAATACTCAAAACTGATCGCGGTGCTGTTAAGCGTGGCGCTGCTGCTGCCGACGGTTGCCGTCGGGGGCTTCGCCGCCGGTTATGAGACCGACAGCGGAAGTGCCGAGAACGACCCCGTTATGGCAATGCCGCAGGCGGGCGAGAATCAGCAGGTCGTGTTCCAGGAGATAAAGGGGCAGGCGGCGCTGGACGCGAGCGTCGATGCCCACTATCCCCTCTTGTTCCTTGCAACCTTTAATGATAAGGCCAAGCTGCTTTATCACATCAAGAGTGCGAATACCACCAATCAAGTCGATCCTGCCTCGCAGAACGACGCGAAGCATCAGATTACACCCCACTCGACCGACACCATGCCGGCGACCACCCAGCAGTGGATGCTGGTTCCGGTGAGCGGCGGCTATCTCATCAAGTCGACCGACGACAATAAGTATCTCGGCGTGGACGCCACAACGGTGAGCAATCGTCCGCAGCTCGCAGTGGGCGACACCCGGTATATCTACCATGTCGAACCGGCCGAGGGTGATGCATACGGCTACTATGTCTATGCCAAGGACGGCGATACTGTAAAGTATCTCTGTATCAATACATCCAACTGGGGCTGGATTCTGTCCACCGAGAAAACCTCGCTTCATATCTATGCGCCCACCGTGGAGAACACCGAAAAGGTGCTGGCGCAGAAGGTATTTAAGGGAACCAGCAAGAACCAGCCGATGGATCCCGCTCAGGTGAACAGCAAGTTCTTTAGGATCCCCGCGCTGACCACGCTGGATAACGGCTGGCTGGTGGCGGCGAGCGACGTCCGCTGGCAGAGTGCGGCGGACAGCCCCGGAAACCTCGATACCGTTGTTTCTATCTCGAAGGACGGCGGCAAAAACTGGGAGTGGGAAGTCGTCAACTACTACTCCGATTATGCCAACACCCTGACCGAGGCCAACAGCTCTTCCTTTATCGATCCCGCTTTGGTCGTCGATAAGAACGGCAGCATCTGGATGGCGGTCGATTCTCTCGGCGCCGGGGGTGGCAACGGTACGGGCAATATTCAGGGGAAGGAGTCTACCGGTTTTGACGCGCAGAACCGGCTGATTATCGCACCGGGTACGCCCGGCGAGCGTGCCTCCACCAAGGTTGCCGATTACACCTATTATCTCGACCTCAATAAAGAGGGCATCACCGCGCAGCCGACCGGCGGCGAACCGATCGTCAACGCTTGGGACGAGCCGGTGGCCGTCTATCCCATCGCCCATGATGTGGACGGACAGTCGGTGGATACCGATGTCTATGCCGATGCGTTTTTCAACACCTATCAGCTGAAGGACGGCAAGATCGTCCCGATCCTCTGCGAGCAGATGGGCGGCAACGGCGCCTACACCCAGAACAATCTCTATTATCTCCAGTCGGAGTGGCGCACCTATCCCACCTTCCTCATCATGATTCGGAAGGGCGAGGTCACCGCAGACGGGATCGAGTGGGGCGACCCCATTTATCCGAACTTCAAGAACAATACGCGGGAATCCTTCACCGGCGTCTGCCCGGGTCGCGGCTTTGCCGTCACCCTGCCGACCGGTGAGGAGCGGCTCATCTTCATGATGTACGATAACGACGTCGGTCCTCTGCGCGCCAGTGCGCTTTATTCGGATGACGGCGGCGTGACCTGGCATCGCGGCCATGACGCCGATAACGTCGGCTATACCAGCGCGACCAGCGAGTCCCAGATCATTCAGCTTCCCGACGGGCGGCTGCGGCTTTATTCCCGCAATCCCGGCGAGTATATCAGCTACGCCGACAGTGAGGATTACGGCGTGACCTGGGGTGAGTTCAAGCCCGATCTCTCGCTGTTCTACTGTGCCGACTGCATGGTGTCCTTCATCAATGTCAAGGGCGTGCTGGTCGGTCCGGACGGCAAGCGGCATACCGATGTGGTGCTGGCGTCTTATCCCTCCTCCAAGGCGGCGGGGCTTAACCGCGCCAACGGCACCATCCGGGTCGGTTATATGGACGGAACCTCGGAGGTGACATGGGTCTACGAGAAGGCGGTCGTCCGCTATTCGGGCAACTTCCAGTACTCCTGTCTGACCCAGCAGCTGGATGAGAACGGCGATCCCGCCAACAGCTTCGGGATCCTCTATGAGAGCAATAAGGGTTCCGGCGTACGGACATGGTTCGAGGCGTTCACCATTGAGGATATCACCGCCGACCAGTATACCCTTGAGCCGGAAGGGACTTCGATCCTCGGCGACATCGACGGGAACGGCGAGGTGTCTGTGACCGACGCGCTGGCGATCCTCCGGATGGCGGTGGGTCTTGACACGCCAATCGATCTTGCCGATATGGACGGTAAAGACGGTGTGACGGTAGCAGACGCTTTGACGGCGCTGCGCATCGCAGTCGGACTGGCCTGATAAAACCGTATCCATCAAAAAAGCTTGCGAAACAAAACACTCCCGACGCTTTTTGCATCGGGAGTGTTATTTTGCCGAAAGCGAAACAATGCGTTTGGAATCCCACCACCGCGAAGCGGTTTCGGTTAGCTTTGTGGGTTTGGAATCCCACCACCGCTTCGCGGTCCCCCTCCCTTTCACAAGGGAGGCTCTGGCGAACAAAGAGATTTTGATAAAAATTTTAGCAAAGTATGCTGACGAAAGATGATACCGAATCGGTCAACGGAAGATTTTATTGTTTCACTTATCCTTTTTCAACCACAAAGCTTCCGTCTTTGTCAAAACCTCCCTTGTCAAAGGGAGGGGGACCATGCGGCAGCATGGTGGAGGGATTCAAACGCCACTTGCAACTTTTTCTTCGCTATGGTAGAATAAACTTGCCACACAATTTCATATCTCCCTTAAAGCAGGGATGTATTTTGGTAAAAATGCATTCTCTGTTTCTTACCTGTTTTAAGGGAAGGAATTGTGTGGCAACAATCGGAGATGCATTTTTCGGTGTGCAGCTCCGGCTGCACACTTTTTTTATTCCCATAAAGGAGGAGCAAGAAATGGAGAGACGGTACAAAATGTCCAAGGGTTTCACCCTCGATCTGGAACTGGCGGCACGGCTCAAAGAGGGCGCGGCGGACAGCGGGCGGAGCATTTCCCGTTACACCGAAATGCTGCTCAGCCGGTGGATCAAGGAGGTGGAAGCAACCGGGAACGCTTCCCCTTACGTCAAGCCGCAAAGTGAAGAAGTACCCGAAAAACAGCGGATCGGTTTGACGATCCGGCGGGATATCTTAAAACAGCTGGAAGCCTTCGCGGAAGCCGACTTCCGTCCTTTTTCGGAATATGTCAATCTCGCCCTCTGGCGCGTGCTGGAAATGGAAAAATAAAAAAGCCTCTCTTACAGACAAACGCTCCCGATGCTTTTTGCATCGGGAGCGTTATTTTGCCAGATTGAAAATGCGCAGTCCCTTTTCCCTTGCGTACGCTACCGTGTAGCCGGTGCCGCCGCCCGGGTGGGAAAAATAACAGACGCAGGCGGAGCTTTCCTCCACCAGCATACGGTTTCGCTTGTGCATACAGCCCCGTTCATACTGCTCGGCGGCGTAGGTGACCCGATCCGCCATCAGCAGAATATCGGCGTATCTTTTCCGGTCGGCCGCCCCCCAACGCTCCGCCTGCTGCGGGCAGGGAAGGATCAGGTGCAGTTCCACCGGAAGCCTGTGCTGCAGCCGGATCACCGCCAGCGCCGCCATGGTGTCAAAGCCCAGCGCGCCGCCTGCCAAAAAAGTATCATACCCCATCTCAAAAAGCTGCGGCAGAAATTGATCCAGCCGCGCCCGAAGCAGCGCCGCATCTTTCGCCGGTATCACGCGATGACCGGTAAAGCAACAACATTTCCCCATTCTCACACCTCTTTTGCAAGCGAAAACAGCCGCACGCTCCGCCGCTCCAACGCCGTTTCATAGGGGTCGGCGGCGGAAAGCAGACGGGTATCTCCGCTGCAAAAAATTTTTTTCTCCCGCTTTGCCGACCGCAAAATCTCATAGCCGCCCTCGGCGACCGCCAATACCCGCGCCGAAACAGGCTCGGCAGGGCGTTCCTCCGCGCGGATCCCAAGCAGCGCCGCGGTCACGATCCGCCGTATGCGGGCAAGCGGATACCGGCGGGTCTGTACCGCCGCGCAAAAGCCCTCCAGCGTATCCGCCGTTTTCGCCGCCCGATACAGCCGGTTCTCGAGCCCCTCGTTCACATCGGGCAGCGCCGCAAACCCCGCTTTGGACAGGGTGGAAAGCCGGTAAAGCGCCGCCTGCTCCAGCCCGTTTTCCGCCCGAAAGCCGGTCGGCGGATAGGGCAGATATTCTGCTACCGCGCTGCTTCCCTTTTCCGCCCATGTCCGGCGGATCCAGCTTGCCGAGGCATAGCCGCCCGCGGGCGCGCCGTCATGCGCCGCGCCCGCACGGGACACGGTGTAAAGGGTAATACCGCCGCCCAGCCGGTCGATCGCCCTCTGATACTCGATTGCAAGGATGTTATTGGGCGTATCGAGCAGCCGTGCGGCAGCTTCGCCATACTGCTCTTCCATGGCGCGCCGCAGCGCGGCGGGATAGGAAAGCCCCTGTTTCAGCCAGCCGGACAGTTCCAGCCGATCCAGATTGCGGGCGGTATCCCGCAGCAAAGCGGCGTCCCCGCACTCGCTTCCGCAGTGGAGCATCGAAACGCAGCCGAGCTTTTTAAGCACCGATACGCCGCCCGCCGCAAACCGCTCGGCAGAGGCGGCGGCAAAGGATACCGGAAGCTCCAGCACCAGATCGGCGCCGGCGGCGATCGCCGCGTTTGCCCGCTGCCATTTATCGAGACAGGCGGTCATTCCCCGCTGGACAAACTGGCCGCTCATCACCACCACGATCCTCTCGGCGCCCGCCGCCCTTGCCGCGGCAAGCTGATAGGCATGACCGGTATGAAAGGGGTTATATTCACTGATGATCCCGCAGACCCGCACATCAATTCCCCCTTGCATTTTTTGCCCGTTTGTACTACTATAATAGGTAGCGGAGATTTTGTCAATATCAGAAACGAAAGGGTGCATCAACATGAAAATTCTGGTCATCAACGCGGGCAGTTCGTCGCTGAAATATCAGCTGATCGACATGGCGGACGAGCAGGTGCTCGCAAAAGGCAACTGCGAGCGGATCGGGGAGCCGGATCACAGCTTCATCACCCACAAAGCAAAGGGCGGCGAGCAGGTGGATCACGCGCCTTTCCCGACCCATACCGAGGCATTTCGGAAAATGCTTTCGATGCTGACCGAGGGCGACCTTGCCGTTTTGTCCAGTCTGGACGAGGTTTCGGCGGTCGGGCATCGGGTGGTACAGGGTGCGGAGGTGTTCTCCTCCTCGGTGCTGATCGACGATG
>CANQKG010000073.1 GCA_947624425.1 uncultured Clostridia bacterium
AAAGGTGGACAGGCTCTGTTCGATGCTCTGTTCATCGCCGATGTCCGCCAGCACCTGATCGAACACCGATATCCGGCTGCCATCCGCCGCCGGAATCATCATGCCGCACATCGCCATCAAAGTGAGCAGTCCCACGGTCTTGAGGGAGACCGTTTTTCCGCCGGTGTTCGGCCCTGTGATGACAAGAAGCCTAAAATCCTCCCCCAGCGACAGGTCGATCGGCACCGCCTGTTCGGGCGGGATCAGCGGGTGACGCGCTTTTTTTAGCAGAATACTGCCGTCCGAACGAATCTCCGGCGCCGTCGCCTGCATGATAGCGGCAAGCTGTGCCTTACTAAAGCAGAGATTGAGCGCCACGGCGGTCTGATAGCCTGACAGGATCGCCTCGCCATAAAGCGCCGTTTCCTCCGAAAGCTCCGCCAAAATACGGCGAATTTCCTCCTGCTCCTCCACCGCAAGTTCACGGATCCGGTTATTTGCCTCCACCACCGACATCGGCTCGACAAACAGTGTGGAACCGCTGCCGGAAGTGTCATGCACCAATCCGGGCAGCGCAGCCCGCTGTTCCGCCTTGACCGGCACCACAAACCTGCCGTCCCGCTGGGTGACCAGATTTTCTTGAAGCACCTTTTGATAGGTCGGAGAACGGAGTATCTTTTCGAGATGCTCTCTCGCTTTCTGTTCGGTGTTTCGTATTTTCCGGCGAATCTGCGCAAGCTCCGGGCTGGCGTCGTCCGCCACTTCCTCCTCCGAGATCAAGGCGGCGGTGATCCGCTGTTCTAAATAGCGGTTTGCGTAAACACGGTCAAACAAATCGGAAAGCTCGGGCGGCATTTGCTCAAACGAGTCGCGCCATTCCTCGAGCATTCTGCCCTGACAGAGCACGGCGGCAATATCCAGCAGAGCGCGGGGCGACAGCACGCCGCCCGCGGCGGCACGCTTACAGCTTCCCTGCGGTGATACCATCCGGATAAAACGCGGCGAGCCGTATCGTGCGGTCAGCGACAATGCCGCCTCCGTTTTGCCGATCTCTGCCCGCACCTCGTCTGGGTCGGTCATCGGTGTGAGTGATCGCGCCAGCCGTGCGGCGTCCTCACAACAGGTCAAATCTGCCAGCCGATCCAATATCTTAGAAAGCTCCAGCGCCGCCAGATGCTTATGTAGCTTCATGGTTCATCTCTCCTTCCGGAAGACGGATCGCGTGATAAAACGAAAGGGTTTTGCAGGGGTGGTCGATCTGCGCCAGCACAAACCGCTCGGTGACCGAGGTAAGGCTTTTAAGCGACCGGTCGGACAAACGAAAGCCGTAGAGCTTCTCGAACGGAGAGAACACGATATGGCGCATGGCCTGCAGCACCGAATCGGAAAGCGGCAGCGCTCCCTCCGCCTTGCCGCCGCAGCTGCCGCAAAGCAGTTTGCCCGAAACGGGGAAAAAGTACATTTCCTCCGCCGTATACTCCCCGCAGGAGGCGCACCCGACCAGATCGGGCATAAAGCCGCTGACCGACAACAGGCGCAGTTCGTATACGGCTTTCAGAAAATTGTTCGGGTACTTCCCGCTCTCCAAAAAGGAGAGGGTATTTAACAAAAGGCGCAGGCAATCGCCCGCGCCTTCCTGTCCGGGTGCGACCAGCTGCATCAATTCGCAGAAATAGCTTGCCAGCGACAGCTTTTCCACATCCTCCCGCAGTCCGAAAAAGGCGGACAGCGCGGTGGCGGAATTGATATAATACCGGTCATGACGACCCTGATAAAGCACAAATTCCGAATAGCAGGCAACATGGATCGCGCCGGACAGCCTGCTTTTTACGCTTTTTGTCCGCCGTGCGGTCACCTCGATCTGTCCCAGATCAGCGGTGCAGATCGTGAGGATCATATCCTCCTCCCCGATGCTCCGCTGCCTGAGGACGACTCCCTTTGTTGTGAACACCATCCTGCTGCAGCTCCTGTACGCCGCCGACCGATTGCCGGTAGCTTAAATAATCCTCGATCTTTCCGCTTCGTTCAAATAAAACCCATCTGTCTTCGGGCATTTGTCTCATCTCCTTACGAAGATAGTATTTTCGACAAATGCCCCGAATATGGTAGGGAAGTTCTGGTCAGGATAATCCCAGCGACCGAATGATCCCCTCGCGGTTGCGCCAGTCCTCCTTCACCTTGACCCAGCACTCCAGATGGACGCGGCAGCCGAGAAAATGCTCCATATCCGTTCGGGCGGCGGTCGCCATTTCCTTGAGCGTTTTGCCGCCTTTTCCGATGATCATTCCCTTATGGGATTTCTTTTCACAATAAATCACGGTATGGACGGTCACCAAACCGTCCTCCCGCTCCTTCATCTGTTCCACCGCCACCGCCACGCCGTGCGGCACCTCGTCCCGCAAAGTGAGCAGCAGTTTTTCCCGCAGTATCTCGGCGATGATGACCCGCTCCGGCTGATCGGTGAGGGTATCGTCCGCAAAAAAATGAACGCTTTTTTTGGCAAATGCGGCCAGCTCGCCCAACAGCGTGTCCACCCCTTCGCCGGTTTCGGCGGAAAGCGGAACCACTGCCGCAAAGGGATAAGCGCGGTCGTACTGGGCGATCTGCTCTAAAAGCGCGGAACGGTCCCGCAGCAGGTCGATTTTATTGATTGCCAGCACCACCGGCAGCGAGCGGTCGAACCGGTCGATCAGCTCCTGCTCCGCCGCCTTGATGGCGCCGAACGGCTCGACCACCATCACGATCGCGTCCACGTCTGCCATCGACTCCTGCACCGACTGCACCATATGCTCCGACAAACGGTTGCGGGAACGGTGCCAGCCCGGCGTATCCAGAAACACATACTGGGTTTCGCCCTTAGTCAGCACGCCGGTAATGCGGGTGCGGGTGGTCTGCGGCTTATCGGTGACAATGGCGATCTTCTCCCCGATCAGCCGATTGAGCAGTGAGGATTTTCCGACATTGGCTTTACCGACGATGGTGATAAACGCACTGCGGGATTCGTCAGACATATCATAACTCCTAATCCTGTTTTTTATGCGGGAACCGGAAGATAAACCAAAGTCCCGCCGCCGCCAGCAGCAGCATACCCGCCAGCCAAAGCGGATGCGCCAGCAAGCGGCTCAACGCGCCGAGCAGCCGGTCGGGATGGAAAAACACCAGTGCGCCGATCGCCACCGAGGTCAGCGCGGCGACCAGCACAGCGCCTGCCGCCACATCCTTTGCGACCCGCGCCATCATGTGATAGGACGGGGATTCGAGGTTTACCAGCACCTCAAGCGCCGTATTGAACATCTCGGCAGAGATCACAAAGCCGAATGCAAAGCAAAGGGCGATCATCTCCGTCCGGCTGACGCCGTAAACCGCAGAAAAGCAAAGTACCAGCACCGTTGCGGTGAGGTGGATCCGCATATTTCGTTCCTCCCGGATACAGGACCAGATCCCCCGTCCGGCGAACAGAAAGCTCTTTCGCAGGCTGCGAAACTCACGCGGCAGCTTCATCTCAGGCAGTTCGGGAGAGACCCAGCTCGGAAAGCACCTGTTCCTCCCGCTCCCTCATCTGGAGCGCTTGCAGTCCGCCAGCCTCATGATCGTATCCGAGCAGGTGGAACACCGAGTGTACCGTGAGAAAGCCGATCTCCCGCTGGAGCGAATGGCCGAATTCCTCCGCCTGCTCCACGGCGCGTTCCATCGAGATCACGATATCACCCAGCATACAGGCGCCGGTCTCCTGATTGACGTCGTACTTGCCGTTCTCACCCAGCGGGAAAGACAGCACGTCGGTAGCCATATCCCGCTCCCGATACTGGGCGTTGAGAGAACGGATCTCCTCATTATCGACAAAGGACACGCTGATCTCCGCATCCTGTGTAAAATTTTCGTAGGAAAGCACCGCATGACAGCAGCGGCGGACAAGCAGCCGGATACCGGAGGGTATCTTCACCGCCGTTTGATTGTTTGCGATCATAACTCTGACTTTATTCATTTTTCTCACTCCTAACGGTGTTTCTTTTCGCTTCTTGTTTCATAGGCGCGGATGATCGCCTGCACCAGCTTATGCCGCACCACATCCTTTTCGCTGAACCGCAAAATCGCGATATCCTCGATATCCCGCAGCACCCGCATGGCGTCCAGCAAGCCGGAACGGCGGCTGTCCGGCAGGTCGATCTGGGTCACATCGCCGGTGATGACCGCCTTGGAGCCGAAGCCCAATCGGGTCAAGAACATCTTCATCTGCTCCGGCGTGGTGTTCTGCGCCTCGTCCAGAATGATAAAGGAATCGTCCAGTGTGCGCCCTCTCATATACGCCAAAGGCGCCACCTCGATATTCCCGCGCTCCAGTCTCGGCGCCTAGCATTTCAAACAGCGCATCATAGAGCGGACGAAGATAAGGGTCGACCTTATTTTGCAGATCGCCCGGCAGAAAGCCGAGCCGCTCTCCCGCTTCCACGGCAGGACGGGTCAGAATGATCCGGTTGACCTCGTTTGCGCGAAACGCCTTGACCGCCATCGCCACCGCCAGATAGGTCTTTCCGGTGCCGGCGGGACCGACCCCCAGCACGACCGTATTTGCGGCAATCGCATCGGTATACTTTTTCTGTCCCAGCGTTTTGGCCTTGACCGGTTTTCCCTTGGCGGAAATACAGATACAGTCCTGAAACAGGGTGCGGATCCGATCCTCGTTCCCCTCGTCGACCAATGACATCACATACCCGATATTCTGTTCGTTGAGCGTTTCGCCCTTATTGAGGATCTCCAGCATACCGCCAAGCGCCCTTGCCGCGCAAGCCGCCGCCTCAGGATTGCCGACGACCTTGATATCTTCGCCGCGGTTGATGATTTGCACGCGGTAACGCTGCTCGATCCTTTTTATATTTTCGTCAAAGCTTCCGAACAATGCCGGGGTTTGCTCCATTCGGTCGATATTGATGATCTGTTCCGCCAAAGTACCGCCTCTTTTCTGTGATTATCAGTATACCACAAAATTCATCGGCTGAGGCGGAAAATTTTCTATTCTAACAAAATTTCCGCATATTGTGCAATATCCTCCAGAAAAACATAGGTGGCGTTTAGTGAAAATTGCTCACCGTCTTGGGAAAACTCAGTGGTTTTGGAGACGACGCCGATACCGGCGGGCAGCTGCCGCTCATATTCCGCGCACTGCTTTTCCAGTTCCAGCCTTGCCTCATCCGGTGTGAGTGTGACCGGCTCGACCGTATAGGGGTGATACTCCGCCGTCATCAGGGAAAACGGCAGCTTGACCCCAAACAGCACCACCGGCCGCTCGGCGCCGTATGCCTCGGCGTGCTCCGGCAATCCCGCCGAGAAAAAAAGCGGGATCTTTTTGCTTCCGAACACCAGATAGCGGCAGACCTTCTCCTTTTGGTAGACCCGCTTTTCCCACGCGACCGGCAGAGTAAAGGTTTTCTGCTCCACCGTTTGTGCCTCCACCTTGCCAAGTGCACTGCGAAAGCCGCTTTTTTCGAGCTTTCCGGTCACGATACCCGATATGAGCAGCTGCCCCTTTGTCACCACATCGCCGACTGCGACCTCCGCGCTGCCCCGATATGCCTCGATCGCCACGATCTGACCGTCCTTTGCCGCCACGATATTCCGCACGGTCTGATCGTCCTCCGGCGGAATTTTGGGCGTCGTTTCGTGCAGTTCGATGCTCAGCAGGCTGCCGTTGCGGTTGACCGAAAGCCATGCGGCATCGGGAAATGCGTTCTCCAGCCGCAATGAGATGGTCTTGAGATCCATGGTCGGGAGAAAGGCGCCGATATGCACTCCCTCCTTTGCGGCGGCGGCATAAAGCGCCTGCGCGGGAATCCGCTCGTTCCCCACCACTTCGATCCGCCAGACAAAATTTTGCAGCGCCATCACACAGCAAAGCCCCAGCAGAAGCCCGACCGGTATGCCGATCCGCTTTCTGTGCCGGTGGAGATAAAAGGGCAGTCCCCGCTTTCTCAAAAGTTCAGTGCGAAGCGCACGCCGCCGCGCCATGCGGGCAAACGCCCGATAGTCGTCCGGGTACAGGCTCACCTCAAAGCCGCCGGGGATCGGGACGGGATCCCAAAGCCCGATTTCCTCTTCCGCCGCCCGATTGAGCAGCGCCTCCGGCTCTCCGCCGATCACCGAAACGCGCAGATTGCCGCGGCACCAGCGGTAAAAACGCCAAAACATAGCCACGCCCCCTCAACAGATCCACGAAACGCCGGCAATCTTTCCGGTCACGCAGAGGTTTTCCCCCTCCATCGACCGGAGAAGCAGACCGCTGCCCTCGATCTGAAGCTGTCCCTGACCGGCGCGCAGCAGCACGCAGCAGTCGTCATAGGCGATAATACCGCGGTTCCCCTCGACCAAAACCTCGCTGTTGCCGGTCATGGTGACGATCGCGCCGCCATAGCCGGAGGCGTCCCGCATTTGGGAGACGATCCCGTGCAGCTTTTCCTTCATCATGCTGTCACCCGCTTTCTTTTGCAATATATTACGGAAAAAGGCAGCATATACATCTGTCAAGGGGTGATCGCATGGAACGGATCATGAGAAAACTGGGCAGAACGACCCTTGCGGTTTTGCTCTGTGTCGGGGCTTTTTTGCTGCTGCGCTACACCGGACCGGTCGGAGATCGGGTGAGAAGCGGGATCGACATCTGCCTGCGGGTGATGATACCGTCGCTGTTTTGCTTTTTGATCCTGTCGGAGTTTGCGCGGCAAACAGGCGTTTTAACGCCCCTGCTCCGTCCGCTCGACCGGATACTGCATCGCGTCTTGAAACTGCCCGAGGGGAGTACTACCCTCTTTTTCTTTGCGCTGATCGGCGGCTATCCCGCCGGAAGCCGACTGCTTTCGGACACGGTGCGGGAAAACGGACTATCCGCAGGGGACGCAGACCGGCTTTTGCCCTTTTTTGTCTTTGCGGGTCCCTCCTATCTTTTGGGCGGTGTGGGGATTCCCCTCTTTCATCAAAGCGGATTTGGTGTTATACTGATTTTATCACAACTGCTTGCCACCCTTGTGATGGCTTTTTTATTCCTGCGGCTCGAACCGCCGATACCGGCAATCAAAGCGCCGCCGAAACGCGAAAGCGTTTCCGCCGCACTGACCCTTTCGG
>CANQKG010000074.1 GCA_947624425.1 uncultured Clostridia bacterium
CCCTTTGCCGTATTTGTCATAGCTGTATTTCCGCGCCGCTTTAATGGCGCCCTCGTTTGCCTCGGCGCCCGAATTGCCGAAAAACACCTTTTTACAGCCGGTGAGCTTGCAAAGCAATTCCGCCAGTTCCGCCGCCGGAGCGGTATAATAGAGGTTCGAGGTGTGCTGCAATCTGCCCGCCTGTTCGGCTACCGCCGCCGCCCATTCGGGATCCGAATACCCCAGCGCATTGACGCCGATCCCGCTGCCGAAATCGAGATAGGTTTTCCCGTCCCCAGTAGCGGTCGCGCCGCTGCCCTGCTCCAGAAAGACCGGAAAGCGGCGGTAGGTATGCGCCACAAATGCCTCGTCGCGTTCTTTGTAATCCATGCTATTCTCCTTAACTGAACATCGTGCCGACGCCCTCACTGGTGAGGATCTCGATCAAAATGGCATGGGGGATCCGCCCGTCGATGATGGTGGCGTTCGGCACGCCTCGCCGCACCGCCTCCACGCAGCACTCGATCTTGGGGATCATCCCCCCGCTGATGATCCCGGTTTTGACATAGTACGGCACCTCGCTGACATTGACATTCGAGATCAGCGTAGATTCGTCGTTCTTATCCCGCAGCAGACCACGGATATCGGTCATGACGATCAGCTTCTGTGCGCCGAGCGCCGCCGCGATCCGCGCTGCCGCCGTATCGGCGTTGATATTGTAGATCTCGCCGTCCTCACCGGTTGCAACGGTCGCCACCACCGGGATATAGCCCAAGTTCAGCGCGTCCACAATCAACCCGGTGTCGATCTCGTCGATCTCACCGACCTGTCCGAGATCCACTTCCCCCGCCATGCGGTGGGCGCGGATCATCTGCGCATCGGTGCCGCAAAGCCCCAGCGCCGTGCCGCCGTGCTGCTGCAAAAGGGACACAAGCCCTTTGTTCACCTTTCCAGCCAGCACCATCTGCACGATCTCCGCCGTCGGCGCATCGGTATACCGCAAGCCGTCGATAAACCGGCTTTTAAGTCCCACCCGATCCAGCATATCGTTGATCTCGGGACCGCCGCCGTGTACCAGCACGACCCGCACTCCGACCAGCGACAGCAGTACCAGATCGGTCATGACCGCGTCCTTTAACTCCGGACTGGTCATCGCGTTGCCGCCGTACTTCACCACCACGATCTTATCGTTATAGCTCTGGATAAAGGGGAGCGCGTCTACCAGTATCTCGGCTCTGGATTGATTTTCGCTTGTCATGATACCACCTCAGGTCCTGTAATCGCCGTTTATTTTCACATAGTCGTAGGTGAGATCGCATCCCCACGCGATCGCCGAGCAGTCCCCGCCGCCCAGCGAAATGAGGATTTTGATCTCGTCCGCCTCTAAAATCCGCTTTGCCTTTGCCTCCTGAAACGGCACGCCGCTGCCGTTTTGACAGACCGGCAGCGTCCCCTTTTCGCTTTTGAGGGTGACCGCCACCTTGTCGATCGAAAAGCTCCCCTCGGTGTAGCCGATCGCACAGAGGATCCGCCCCCAGTTGGCGTCCGCGCCGAACATCGCCGCCTTGAACAGGCTGGAGGTGATGACCGATTTGGCGACCCGTCTGGCAGTCGCCCGATCGGGCGCATCGGTCACGGTGCATTCCAGCAGCTTGGTCGCGCCCTCGCCGTCGGCGGCGATCGCCCGCGACAGATTCATCAAAAGAATATAAAGTGCATTGACAAAAACCGCATACCGCGGGTCCTCCGCCGAGGTGATCGGTTTTTTATCCGCGTCCCCCGAAGCCATGCAGGACACCATGTCGTTGGTCGAGGTGTCGCCGTCAACGCTGACCATATGGAAGGTTTCGTCCACCACCTGTGTGAGCGCTTTTTTCAGCAGCACGGCGGAAATATTCACATCGGTGGTGAGGAAGCAGAGCATGGTCGCCATATTCGGGTGGATCATGCCGCTGCCCTTTGCGATCCCCGCCACGGTGCAGTTTACCCCGTCGAGCGAGAAGGAAAGCGCCAGTTCCTTTTTCACGGTGTCGGTGGTCATGATCGCCTCCGCCGCCTGCCCGCTTCCCTCGGCAGAAAGCGCTTTTGCCAGCGTCGGGATCCCCTTGACGATCGGCTCGATCGGGAGCGGCTCACCGATCACGCCGGTGGAGGCAACGATCACCTCGTCCTCGGGGATTTTCAGTGCGGCGGCGGTCGCTTTGCACATCTGATTTGCCTTTTCCACACCGTCCGCATTGCAGGTATTGGCATTTCCGCTGTTGACGATGACGGCGCGTGCCGTGCCGTTTGTGAGATGCTTTTTGGTGACGGCGATCGGCGCGCCCTTTACCTTATTGCGGGTATACATCGCCGCCGCGGCGCAGGAATGCTCCGCCGCGATCAACGCCAGGTCGCGTTTTTCTTTATTCTTCCGCACCCCGCAGTGGATACCGGCGGCGCGAAAGCCGTGAGGCGCGCAGATACCGCCTTCCACAAATGTAAATCCCTTGAACTTCACTAAGTCCATTTTCTTCCTCCTGTATCAAAACGCGGGCGGTATCATGGTAAGCCCCGTAGTCTCATCCAGTCCGTACCAGAGATTCATGTTCTGGATCGCCTGTCCCGCCGCGCCTTTTACCATATTGTCGATTGCCGAAACCAGTATGATCCTGCCGGTACGGGGATCGGTGTGGAGCGACAGGTCGCAGTAGTTGGCGTACTTGACCCGCCCCAAATTGGCGACCGTGCCCTCCGGCAGTACCCGCACAAACGGCTCGTTTTGATAGCTTTCCCGATAAAGGCGGTAGAGCTCCTCAGCGGTCACCTTTCGCCTGCTGTCTGCATAGACGGTGGACACGATCCCGCGATTGACCGGCAGCAGATGCGGCACAAAGGTGATCCGCACCGGCTCGCCCGCCAGCCCGCTCAGCGTCTGCTCGATCTCGGGCGTGTGACGGTGCTGTGCGATTTTATAGGGCGAAAACGCCTCGTTGCAGTCGGGATAATGGGTGGTTTGGCTCAACCCCCGTCCCGCGCCGGTTACACCCGACTTCGCGTCGATGATGATGCTGTCCGGCTTCACAAGCCCTGCCCGCAGAACCGGCGCCAGCGAAAGACCGATGCCGGTCGGATAACAGCCCGGGTTCCCGATGATGGCGGCGTCCGCCGTCACCAGCTTACGATGAAGCTCGGGGATACAATAGACCGCTTTGCCGTGCAGCTCGGGCTTTTGGTAGGAAAGCCCGTACCACTTTTCATACTCCGCCGGATCGGTGAGTCTGAAATCCGCCCCCAGGTCGATAAACCGTTTCCCCTTTGCAAGGCATTTTTCCGCCAGCTGCTCCGACAGCCCATGCGGCAGAGAGGCAAACACCAGATCGCTTGCCGCGATCACCCCGTCCTCATCGGTCAGAGTGAGATCGCATATGCCGGCAAGACTGGGATAGACCTCGCTCAATTTTTGACCGGTAAAGCTGACCGAGCTGACTGCCGCAAGCTCCGCCTCCGGGTGCCGCAGCAGCAGCCGTGCCAGCTCCTCGCCGGCATAGCCGGTCGCCCCGATAATTCCCGCTTTAATCATACTTTCTCTCCTGTCAGCTTTTCTCGTACCGCGGCTGCCTGCGCCAGCACGCTTTCGGGCGCGGGTCCGCCGTATACCGTTCTGCCCGCCACACAGCGATCCAGCGCAATCGCCTGATAAATATCCTCGCCAAACGCCTCATGCGCCGCATGATATTCCGCAAACGGCAGCGTTTCCAGCGTATGCCCCGTTTCGATACAGCGGGCGACCAGTCCGCCCGTCACCTTATAGGCGTCCCGAAACGGCACTCCCTGCCGCACCAGATAATCGGCACAGTCGGTGGCGTTCAAAAAGCCCTCGGCTGCCGCCGCGCGCATATTCTCCTTTTTCACCCGGCAAGTCGCCAGCATCGGCGTCATGGTGGACACGCACAGCCGCGCCGTATCAAATGCATCGAACACCGCCTGCTTATCCTCCTGCATATCCTTATTATAGGCAAGCGGCAGACCCTTCATCATGGTGAGCAGCGTCACCAGATCGCCGATCACCCGCCCCGTTTTGCCGCGGATCAGCTCGGTCACATCGGGATTTTTCTTCTGCGGCATGATGCTGGAACCGGTCGCATAGGCATCGTCCAGCTCGATGAACCGAAACTCCCACGAGCACCAGAGAATGATCTCCTCCGACAAACGGGAAAGGTGGGTCATCAAAAGTGCGAGCGCGGCAGTCAGCTCGATGCAGAAATCGCGGTCCGCCACCCCGTCAAGGCTGTTTGCCACAGGCGCCCGAAAGCCGAGCAGCTTTGCTGTCCGCGCCCGATCGATCGGATAGGTGGTAGTCGCCAGTGCGCCGCTTCCGAGCGGACATTCCTCCATTCTCTCCTCGGCGTCGGACAGGCGGGCGACGTCCCGCAGCAGCATATCGGCATACGCCATGAGATGATGCCCGAAGGTGATCGGCTGGGCGCGTTGGAGATGAGTATATCCCGGCATCACGGTATCGGCGTTCTGCTCGGCAAGGCGGCAGAGCGTTTCGATCAGCTCCCGCAAAAGCGGCAAAAGGGTGTTCACCTCGTCCCGCAGATAAAGCCGCAGATCGAGCGCCACCTGATCGTTCCGGCTCCGCGCGGTGTGCAGCCGCTTGCCCGCGTCCCCGATCCGGCGGGTCAGCTCCGCCTCGATAAACATATGGATATCCTCGGCGTTCGGGTCGGGCGTCAGCGCGCCGCTCTGAAGCTCCGAGAGGATCTCCTCCAGCCCGTCGGTGATCGCCTGCACATCCTCCGGCGTCAGAATTCCCACCTCGCCCAGCATGGCGGCATGGGCGATGCTCCCGCGAATGTCCTGCCGGTACATCCGCGCGTCAAAAGAAATGGAGGAGTTAAAATCGTTCACGCGGGAATCGGTCTCCTTTTGGAACCGTCCCGCCCACATCTTTTCCATCTGTTTTCCCCTATCCAAAAATGCAGACAAGGCAGACCGGAAGTCTGCCTTCAGTCTGGCAAAAAGTATCGTAACTGTGACATGTTATAACTCGTCACGGAGGCGGGCATGTACCGCCGCAGTGACACCCCTAGAGAAAACCGGTGCAGGCGGTGTCAGTATTGGCACAAGCCAAACCGGTTTTCGACGAAAAGGGGGAATCGGGGGCTTTGCCGCCGAAACGCGCCCTGTGGGCGAAACAGTGAGGCGGGAATGGCGCCGCGGTCAATTTTGCGCGAGCGTCATCGCGAGCAAAAGCAAAATTGGGAACCGCAAGAGGGCAAACACAGAGCTAAATGAGCTTTAGCGAGTGAAGCGATTGTGTTTGTCCCTCGAAGCGTGGCGAATTTTTCGCCACGCTGATTTACTTCCGCTTGGCGTCCAGCATCGCCTTCACCTTGATCGGCAGTCCGAACAGATTGATAAAGCCCTGCGAATCCATCTGATTATACACATCGTCCTCACCGAAGGTGGCGACTTCCTCACTGTAAAGGGTGTAAGGCGAGGTCACGCCGGCATTGATGATATTCCCCTTATAGAGCTTTAGCTTCACATCACCGGTCACCGTTTTCTGCGTTTCGTCCACAAAGGCGGAAAGCGCCTCCCGCAGCGGCGTGTACCACTGACCGTTGTAAACGATGTCGGCAAACTTCAAAGCGATCTGCTGCTTATAATGCTGTGTTTCCTTATCCAGCGTGATCGTTTCCAGCACATCATGAGCATGATAGAGGATCGTGCCGCCCGGTGTTTCGTACACTCCTCTGGACTTCATGCCGACCAGCCGGTTCTCCACCAGATCGGCAAGCCCGATTCCGTTCGCGCCGCCCAGCCGGTTGAGCGCCTTAATGAGGTCGGAGCCTTTCATCTCCACCCCGTCCAGCGCGGTCGGCACACCTTTTTCAAAATGGATCGTCACATAGGTCGGCTGATCGGGCGCCTTCTCGGGCGATACTCCCATTTCGAGAATCTCGTCATACTTGGGCTCGTTGGCAGGGTCCTCCAGATCCAGTCCCTCATGGGACAGGTGCCAGAGGTTTTTATCCTTCGAGTAGCTGGTTTCCCGTGTGATCTTCAGCGGAATATGATGCGCCTCGGCATAGTCGATCTCCTCATCGCGGGACTTGATGTCCCAAATCCGCCACGGCGCGATGATGGTCATCTCCGGCGCAAAGGCCTTGATGGTCAGCTCGAACCGCACCTGGTCGTTCCCCTTGCCGGTGCAGCCGTGGCAGATGGCGTCCGCGCCCTCCGCCTTGGCGATCTCCACGATCCGCTTGGCAATGACCGGTCTTGCAAAGGAGGTGCCGAGCAGATATTTGCCCTCGTACACCGCGTCCGCCTTCAAGGTCGGAAAGACAAATTCGTCCACAAACTCGTCCTGAAGATCCTCGATATACAGCTTGGAAGCGCCGGTCGCCAGAGCCTTCTCCTCCAGCCCGTCCAGCTCCGCCTCCTGCCCCACATCGCCCGATACGGCAATGATCTCGGGATCGCCGTAGTTCTCCTTCAGCCACGGGATGATGATCGAGGTGTCCAGCCCGCCCGAATAGGCAAGCACGACCTTTTTGATTTTTTTGTCAGCCATGATAATCTCCATTCTGCCGCTTTGCGTGATCGGAACCCTAAGCGCCTGCCGAAGCGGCTCGGCAGAGGCTCTTGCCGCGAAGGCGTCCGAAGCACGGTGGAAATCATATTTTTGCGATGTTTCCATTTTACTCCGGTTTGCGGCAAAATGCAACCCCTAATTTGAATATTTATACAAATTACCGAAAAGGGCTGTAAATTAGGCGGATTTACGGTTCGATTGCCCAAATTCGAGACGGAAATTCTGTATATAAATGAATAATTATGCATTCATATGCAGAAAGAAAAAGGTTGCCCGTCCGCCGCATTTGTGGTATAATAGCCGCGAAGCGGATATTATACCTCTGATTGCCACCGCCTCGCCGTTTGCGCTTTGCGCTGCACGGCAACGGCTCTCAAAAAATGTCTGCGTAGCTCAGTTGGATAGAGCGACCGCCTCCTAAGCGGTAGGTCGGGTGTTCGAGTCACCTCGCGGAC
>CANQKG010000075.1 GCA_947624425.1 uncultured Clostridia bacterium
GCTTGCGGCTCTTTGGTGGTGAAAGAACCTGGCGAAGCCGCCTGGCGGTGTGATAATCCGGCTTGTCCTGCCACAAAGCTTCGGCGGCTGATCCATTTTGCCTCCCGTCCTGCCATGGATATCGAGGGGCTGGGAGATAACATGGTGCGGCAGTTGACCGATGCAGGGCTTTTGTCCACGGCGGCGGACATCTACCGGCTGAAAAAGGAAGACTTGCTTCCTTTGGAACGAATGGGGGAGAAACTGGCACAAAACCTTTTGGACGCGATTGAAGTGTCCAAAAGCCGCCCGATGCCACGGGTGCTGTTCGCCTTGGGGATTCGCGGGATCGGTGCAAGAGCCGCAGAGCTGATATGTGAAGCGTTTTCGACCATGGATCGTATCATGACGGCAACCGAGGAAGAAATTGCCGGGATATACGGCATCGGCCCGATCATGGCGCAGAGCGTGACAGAATACTTCTCGCAGCCTCAATCGAAAATGCTGATATCTGAACTGCGGGACTGCGGTCTGCAAATGGAGATGCAAACGCCGCAGCAAGAAGGGAACGCGCTTTTGGGGCTTACTTTTGTGCTGACCGGTTCGTTTGAGCGGTTCACCAGAGAGGAAGCCAAAGCGCTTATCGAATCGCATGGCGGCAGAGTGACCGGAAGCGTGTCCAAAAAAACGGATTATCTTGTTGCCGGCGAAAATGCGGGAAGCAAGCGTACCAAGGCGGAAGCATTGCAGATCCCCATTCTAACGGAGCAGGAATTATTAGACAGAATCGGGAAGGAGACAGACGATGAACATTGATGTGAGACATATTGCGAAGCTCTCACGGCTTCACTTGAATGAGGAGGAAATTCCGAAATTCACCGAGGAGATGGAGAAAATCCTTGCCATGGTGGAGCAGCTTCCGCCGATTGAGGGAGAGGGAACGTTGCTCGACCCCGATCACCCGATGGAACTGCGGGAGGATAAAGCTCAAACGCTTTACCGCCGGGACGAGCTGCTTGCAAACGCACCGGAGGTCGAAGCGGGCTGCGTGGTGGTACCGAAGGTCGTGGATTAGGAGGAGACAGCATGGAATTATACGAGTATTCTGCGGCAAAGCTCTCGGCTATGATGGAGCAGGGAGAAATATCCGCCCATGAATTGTGCGAGTCGGTTTTTCGCCGGATCGAAGGAACCGATCCGGAGGTTCATGCCTATCTGACGCTCCAAAAGGAGGAGGCGTTAAAGCAGGCGGACGAGGTGGATAAACTCCGCCGGTCGGGAGAATCACTTCCGCCGCTTGCCGGTATTCCGGTCGGGATCAAGGACAATATCTGCACCAAGGGACTTCGCACCACCTGCGCTTCCCGTATGCTGCACAATTTTGTGCCGCCTTATGACGCCACCGTAATCAAAAAGCTCCGCGCACAGTATGCGGTGATCCCCGGCAAGCTCAATATGGATGAGTTTGCCATGGGTTCTTCGACCGAGACTTCCTATTTTCAGAAAACCGCCAATCCGCATGATCTCACCCGGATACCGGGCGGTTCGTCCGGCGGCAGTGCGGCGGCGGTCGCGGCAGGGTCCGCCGTGGTGGCGCTCGGCTCCGATACCGGCGGTTCAATTCGGCAGCCGGCATCTCTCTGCGGCGTGGTGGGATTAAAGCCGACCTATGGCGCCGTTTCCCGATTCGGGCTGGTCGCTTTTGCGTCATCGCTCGATCAAATCGGACCGTTTGGACGGACGGTAGAGGACGCGGCACTGCTTTATGACGCCGTTTGCGGACCCGATTCCATGGACGCGACCTCGGTACGGCGCGATGTAACGCCGATCGCTCCTCAGCTTCACGCTTCGGTAAAAGGGCTGAAAATCGGTCTGCCTCACGAGTATTTTGAGGAAGGCGTGGAGGAGTCCACCAAAAAAGCCGTTATGAACGCGGCGGCCGAGCTGGAAAAAGCGGGCGCCAAGCTGATTCCGCTCTCGCTGCCCAGTACCGGCTACGGTCTCTCCGCCTATTACATCATCGCTTCGGCGGAAGCGTCCTCCAATCTTGCGCGGTTTGACGGTGTGAAATACGGCTACCGCACCGAGCATTTTGAAACTTTGGAGCAGATGTACGAAAATACCCGCAGTGAAGGCTTCGGCGATGAGGTGAAGCGCCGTATCTTGCTTGGCACCTTTGTGCTCAGCTCCGGTTATTATGACGCTTACTATAAGCGTGCAAAAATGCTCCAGCAGCAGATGACGCGGGAATTTGTCTCTGTCTTTGAACAGTGCGATCTGCTTTTAACGCCCACCACGCCCTATACGGCATTCAAGCTGGGCGAACGGATTGACGATCCGCTGATGATGTATCGCTGTGATGTTTGCACCGTACCGGTCAATATTGCGGGGCTGCCTGCCGTTAGCCTGCCCTGCGGCAGGGATGATAGGGGACTTCCGATTGGTATGCAGCTGATCGGTCCGCATTTTTCGGAAGCACGGCTGCTCAACACGGCATACAGCTATGAAAAGCTGATCGGCGGTTTTCCGCCTATGCCGCGTCTTGCCGGAAAGGAGGGTGCCAAATGAAGCAGGGTTATGAAATGGTAGTGGGTCTTGAGATTCACGCCGAACTCAATACCGACTCCAAAATTTATTGCAGCTGTCACAACGCCTTCGGGCTGGAGGTTAACAGCCAGTGCTGTCCGATCTGTATGGGTATGCCCGGCACGCTGCCCACTTTAAACAGCCGTGTGGTCGACTCCGCCGTCAAAATGGGACACGCGCTCCATTGCAGCATCAACCGCATCTGCAAGCAGGATCGGAAGAACTACTTTTATCCTGATCTGCCGAAGGCTTATCAGATTTCCCAATTCGATGTGCCGCTGTGCGAACACGGCTATGTCAATATCATGGTAGACGGCAAGCAAAAAAAGATCGGCGTCACCCGTATTCACATCGAGGAGGACGCCGGTAAGCTCCTGCACGGCGACAGCTTTGGCGGCACTCTGGTGGATTTTAACCGCTGCGGCGTACCGCTCATTGAGATTGTGTCCGAACCGGATATGCGCAGCTCTGCCGAGGCCAAGGCGTATCTGGACGCGATCAAGGCGATTTTACAGCATCTGGATATCTCCGACTGTAAGATGCAGGAAGGCTCGATCCGCTGCGACGTCAATGTTTCGGTTCACAAAGAGGGTGAGCCGTTCGGCACCCGCTGCGAGATGAAAAATGTCAACACCTTCAGCGGCGCGGTGCGCGCGATCGAGTATGAGGCAAACCGCCAGATCGAACTGCTGGAGCAGGGAGAAAGTATTTCACAGGAGACCCGCCGCTGGGATGACAGTCAGGGGAAAAGCTTTTTGCTCCGTTCCAAAGAGGACGCACAGGACTACCGGTATTTTCCAGAGCCGGATCTTCTGACCATTGTATTGAGCGAGGAACGGGTAGAATCGCTGAAGGAGGGGATCGGTGAACTTCCGAACGACCGTATGGCGCGGCTGATGTGGGAATACCGCCTGTCGCAGGGGGACGCCACACTGTTGGTGGAGGTTCCGGAGAAAGCCGATTTGTTCGAGGCGGCCGCGGCGATCGGGAAAGCCAAGGCGGACGAGCTGGTGAAATGGATCGTCGGCGATATTTCAAAATATCTCAACGACACCGGAAAACCGCTTTCCGATTTTGCCATCACGCCGGTGCAGCTGTCCGATCTGGCGGAAGCCGTGACTTCGGGCAAAATTTCCTCCACTGCCGGTAAAACGGTTTTGGATGTGATTTTGTTCGAGGACAAAAGTGTAGAGGCTGTCATCGAGGAAAAGGGACTGGCACAGATTTCGGATACCGGCGCGTTGGAGGAGATCGTGCTGGAGGTTTTGAAAAACAACGAAAAATCGGTGCAGGATTACCGGGGCGGGAAGACAAACGCACTCGGTTATCTGGTCGGGCAGTGTATGCGTCTGACCAAGGGAAAAGGAAATCCCACTCTGATGAAGGAATTGCTTATCAAGCATCTGTAAAAACATCTGTAAATGAAAGAGGCGCTTCTATGTAGAAGGCGCCTCTTTTGTGTCATCAGCTATATATCTCAGCAGCCGCAGCCACAGTTATTATTGCCGCAGTCATTATTGCCGCAGAGGCCAAAGCCGCATCCGCCGCAGGAAGCGAGGATCAGAATCAGAATGATGATCCAAGCACAGTTATTTCCGCCACACATAACCCGGTTTACCTCCTTTCCCTAGGACTACTTCATCATATGCCGGCGGCCGGAGAATGTGAATGAGAGAAAATCGAAGAAAACAGTCGTATTCGTGAGAAAAATAAAGCTGTTATCAAAATTCAATCTTTTTCCAATTTGTTTGACCTTCCTTGACTTTAGTTTGACTTTGACTATCTTTGACTTATAGGGTAAACTGTAAATTGTAAGAAGGGAGGCAAACGGCATGAACATATCGGATGCAATCGCGCTTGCGATACAGGAGATGCTGCAGGAATGCGGCGGAGAGGCGCAGATCAAGCGGAACGAGTTTGCCGTCAAGCTGGGCTGCGTGCCGAGCCAGATCAATTATGTTTTGACCTCGCGCTTCACGCCCGAGCAGGGCTATATCGTGGAAAGCAGGCGCGGCGGCGGCGGATATATCCGGATCACCAAAATATCGGACAGCAAAAAACAGTTAATCTCCCATATTTTGCAGTCGGTCGGTGATATACTGGAGGAACAGCAGGCGCGCCTTTTGGTGGAAGGACTGTATCAGAATGAGATCCTTTCCAAGCGGGAGGCACGCATCATGCTTTCCGCCCTGTCGGATCGAACGCTTCAGTCCATTCTTCCGAAGGAGCGCGGCAGAATCAGAGCCTGTATTTTCAAATCGATGCTTTGCAATATATAAAGGAGTGACAGAATATGTTGTGTGAAAAATGCCATATCAATCAGGCAACGACCCATGTGAAACAGAATATCAACGGCAAAGTGAGCGAAATGCACCTTTGCAGCGCCTGCGCCGCCGGTCTGTCCGTGAACAGTATGTTCGGCAGCGGGCTGTTCGGCTCGCAGGCTTCCATACTGAGCAGTTTGTTTGGAAATCAGATCGCCGATAACCGGCAGGAGAGCCAGGTGTGTCCCAACTGCGGCGCCCGGCTTCATGAGATCTCCGCTTCCGGCCGCGTCGGCTGTGCCGAGTGCTACCGTGTGTTTCGCTCCTATCTGCAGCCGAGCATCCGTAGGATTCACGGCACGGCACAGCACGCAGGAAAAATTCCCGCAAATAAGGAGATTGCGCTGACGGCAGAGCAAAAGCTCAAGAGCCTGCGGGAGCAGATGGAGGAAGCGATCGAGCGGCAGGATTTTGAACAGGCGGCTTTGCTGCGCGATCAGATTCGTGAAGAGGAAGGGAAGGGGGAGTGATCAAAATGACAGAGCGGGATATGGTGTTGACGACTCGAATCAGACTGGCACGGAATTTCACTTCCTACCCTTTCCCCGGGAAAATGTCGCCCGATCAAAAGCGAGCCCTTGGGAAAGCGGTCGCGCAGGCGGTGGAGAACGCCAATTTCGGCGCCAATCGTCTGAAGGTCGTTTTGCTGGAGGACTTAAAGGAATGGGAGCTTTTCGCGCTGATTGAAAAGCATTTGATCAGTCCCGAATTTGCCGAACACCCTGCCGGGAAGACTTTGATCTGCTCCGAGGATCACACGATCAGCATCATGGTATGCGAGGAGGATCATCTGCGGATCCAGATCATTCTGCCGGGGCTGCAGCTTCAAAAGGCATACGAGCTTGCGGATAAAATCGACGATCTGTTTGAAAGCGTGATCGGTTATGCCTTTGATCCGGAGCTTGGGTATCTGACCGCCTGTCCTACCAATCTGGGAACCGGTCTGCGCGCCTCGGTCATGCTGCACCTGCCTGCTTTGGAAGGGCAGGGCGCACTGGCAGGGCTGTCTGCTACGATTTCTAAGCTGGGACTTACCATTCGCGGCACCTATGGCGAGGGGTCGGAGGTAACCGGAAGCGTTTATCAGTTATCCAATCAAATCACTCTCGGTATCTCCGAACAGCACGCGATCCAGAATCTGGAGGGAGTGGTTCGCCAGCTGATGCGGCAGGAAGAGGATATGCGAAATATGCTCTATTCCGATCACCCGCAGCAAATCGAGGATCGCGTCTGGCGGAGCTACGGCGTGCTGCAAAATGCCCGCATTCTTTCGGGCAAGGAATGTGACCGCTGCTTGTCCGACCTGCGTTTGGGACTTTCGCTCGGCATATTGTCCGATGTGACGCCGGACACGCTCCAAGCATTGGCAGATCAGACCGGCGCGGCGAATATCTGTGCGGCCGCCGGCAGCCTCTTGCAGCCGGAAGAACGGGACAACAGGCGCGCCGCTTTTTGTCGGGAAATTCTTTCAAAATAAGGAGGAGATATTATGTATGTGTTCAACGGGTTTACGGAAAAAGCAAATCTCACACTGAACGCCGCGATTGAGGCCGCGGGTCAGCTGGGACATACCTATATCGGCAGTGAGCATATTCTGTACGGCCTGACGGCGGAGAACGGCGGCGTTGCGGCACAGCTGCTCCTCCAGCAGAATATCACTTCCGATGCGGTTTTGCAAAAGCTGGAGGAAAATATCGGCAAGGGTATGCCGACCCAGCTTTCACCGGCCGCATTCACGCCGCGCAGCAAGCGGATTTTGGAAACCGCGATTTATGAGGCGCGCAGTCTGGGTCACAGCTATGTGGGCACCGAGCATATTTTAATGGCGATCTTAAAGGAGCAGGACAGCTACGCCGTGGGGATTCTGCAAAGCCTCGGCGTCAACAGCAAGGAACTGTATCAGGTATGCAGACAGGAGATCTCCGATCAGGGAGAGCGGCAGGAGATGCCCGCAGGAGGCGGCATGCCCGGTCAAAAGAGCAGCTCCGAGGCACTCAATAAGTTTGGCAGAGACTTGACTGAGATTGCGCAAAAGGGCGGCGTTGATCCGGTGATCGGCCGTTCCAAGGAGATTGAACGGGTGATCCAAATTTTGACCCGCCG
>CANQKG010000076.1 GCA_947624425.1 uncultured Clostridia bacterium
ACATGATTTGAGCTATGTTGTCCCTTGTTTTTTTATAGGGTGTTGCACTTCATATGATAACCTGCCCCCCTCCCTTTCACAAGGGAGGTCTTGACAAAGACGGCAACATAGCGGTTTAAGTTGTACAAACGAAACCTTTCGACAGCCTATTTTGCTAGATTTTTTGACAATGCTTGTTAGAACGTCAGTACCTCCCTTGTGAAAGGGAGGGGAACCGCGCTTGCGCGGTGGAGGGATTCACACCGCACCGGGTAAATTGGAAACCGCAAGAGGGAAGAAACCGCGCTTCGGCGGCAAAGCCCTTTCGCAAGGGAGGCACTGGCGATCAAAGGGGCTTTAACAAAAATTTTAGCAAAACAGCTGTCGGAAGATTTCATTTGACAAGCTGACGGAAGATTTTATTGTTTCACTTAATCCCATTTCACCCCACAAAGCTTTCGTCTTTGTCAAGACCTCCCTTGTGAAAGGGAGGGGGACCGCGCTTGGCGCGGTGGAGGGATTCTTGTGGGTCAAGGCACGGTAGACCTTGTTATCACACAGTATCAAAAGAGCACTGGCGACAGGCTTTCTGTGTTGCGCGGTGCTTTGTTCCGATTTTGCACCATGCCGCATACAGGCACGCTTGAGGTCTCACCGAGATTCCAGCAACCGAACGTTTTTCTAAAGGGAGCCAAGAGGGGAAAATCTTTTTCTGAAAAAGACTTTCCCCTCTTGCGGGTCGTTACCGAGCTTTCTGCTTTCACAAAGAGAAAGCGTCTGCTGTAAGACGGCGGTTCCCACAAAGCCAATCAAAGCTTTATTTTTGCAGGTACATTCGTTTGCCGCATACTTTGCGATACCAAAAAACAACTGCTTTTTGAATCCCACCACCATGCTGCCGCATGGTCCCCCTCCCTTTCACAAGGGAGGCACTGGCGATCAAACAAGCATTGGTAAAAAATCTAGCAAAACAGCTGTCGGAAGATGATACTGGACAAGTCAACGGAAGATTTTACTGTTTCTCTTATCCCATTTCAAACCGCTATGCTATTGTCCTTGTCAAAACCTCCCTTTGACAAGGGAGGCACTGGCGACCAAATCAGTTTTACCGAAAATATGAAGAAAGGAAGGCTGAAAAAAGCCTTCCTTTTCTACTATAACCTCAAAAGCTAATGCCTATTGTTAGCGCCGCTTTTATTTACTTTTTCACAAAGCTTCCGTCTTTGTCAAGACCTCCCTTGTCAAAGGGAGGGGGACCGCGCTTGGCGCGGTGGTGGGATTCAATACCACTAAGCTAAATACAGCCATCCAGCTCCCTTGTCAAAGGGCTTTGCCGCCCGAAGCGCGCCCAGCGGGCGATGAAGCGAGGCGAGAGTGGCGCCGCGGCACCCGCAGGGCACAAGATCAATTTTGCGCGAGCGTGACCGCGAGCAATAGCAAAACCCAGAACCGCAAGAGGAAAGAAACCGCGAAGCGGCGGAGGGATTTTCTCCCTTCCCGTGCGGCGGGGAGCATCTTCCGCCGCCAAGTGGGAATTGCGGGCGGAAAAACTTGCTTTTTGCGTTTCGTTGTGCTAAACTAATAGCGTATGCAATTTACGGCAGGGGAGCGACGGGATGGATCGGGAAAAGCGCCGGCGGGAGCGCCGCCGTGCAGTGGTCGAGGGGCTTTCTTACATCGGACAGTTTGCCTGGTCGGTACTGGGACCGCTTCTGCTTTGCCTGTTTCTTGCCGAGCGGACCACCGTTTGGTTCGGCTGGCCGCGCTGGGTGATCCCCATCGGGCTGGTGTTGGGCCTCGGCGGCAGCGTGAGCGGCGTCATCTCCTTTTTCCGGATGATCCTCCGCCAGTCGAAGAAATAACAACCGCCGGACGGCGTTTTCCGCATGGATGCGGACGCCATAGCCCAAAAAAGGAGAGAAAATGCAGTATATCATGCCAAAGCTGCGGCAGCTTCTGATCGGCGCGCTGATCGGTGATCTTCTCTGCGTGATCGTCTGCCTTTGCGCCGGCTGGTTCTGCCTGCCGGTCGTGCTGGGATTGCTGTTCGGCACGCTGCTGTCCTTGCTGCTCTTTTTGCTGCTGGGTATGTCGCTGGCGCAGGCGCTCCAAAAATCGCCTCCCCGCGCCAAACGCCATGTGCAGCTTCATTATCTGCTTCGTATGCTCCTGCTGGGGGTCGCGTTTTACATCGCTGTCACCCGCGATTACCTGTCCTGGCAGGCGATGCTGGCGCCGTTTCTGGCGGAGCATCTCACGCTCTATCTCATCGGGATTTTCGGAAAGGAGGGAAAACGGTGGAAGGATTCGCAATCAACGGACCGAGAATCGTAACCAGCTTCTCACTGTTCGGCATGAAGGTCGTCATCACCGAAACGGTGACCCACTCCTTTTATATCGTGGTGTTCGTTTTTCTCCTCTGCCTGCTGCTTACCCACAAGATGGAAAAGCTCCCCCGTAAAAAAACGCAGGTGGTCGCCGAATGGGCGGTGACCACGGTGGACAATCTGGTGGAGAACACCATGGGAAAAAGCTGCAAAAAATACTCGCCCTATATCATGGCGCTGCTGGTGTCCTCGGCATTGGGGAGCCTCATCAGCCTGACCACCCTTCGTTCCACCACCGCCGACCTTAACACCACAATCACCTGGGCGGCGCTCACCTTTTTGCTGATCCAGTATAACGGTCTGCGCACCAAGGGGCTTGGCGGATATGTAAAGAGCTTCTTTGAACCGGTCCCGTTTCTGGTGCCGCTCAATATCATCAGCGAGTTTTCGACTCCGCTTTCAATGGCGTTCCGTCAGTTTGGGAACATTGCCGCCGGCATGGTGATCACCGGACTGCTTTACGGCGCGCTGGCGGCGTTTACCAATATGCTGTTTCATATCGGTGTTCCGATTTTGCAGATCGGTCTGCCCGCTCTGCTCTCGGTCTATTTTGACCTGTTCACCGGTCTGCTGCAGGCGTTCATCTTCTCGATGCTCACGATGGTGTTCATCTCGAACGCCCGTGATGAGGAGCCGGACGCGGTATAAATTCACGATCTTTCATAAGGAGGAATTTTATCATGGAAAGAGCAATCGTTTTGGCGGCGTCGGCAATCGGCGCGGGTCTTGCGCTGATCGCGGGTATCGGTCCCGGCGTCGGTCAGGGCTTTGCCGCGGGTAAGGCGGCTGAGGCGGTAGGCCGTCAGCCGGAGGCACAGGGCGACATTCTGCGTACCATGCTGGTCGGCTGCGCGGTGGCGGAGTCCACCGGTATCTACGCGCTGGTGGTAGCACTGCTGCTGCTGTTTGCAAATCCGCTCATCAACCTGCTGTAATATGACACAGGCGGTTGGATTCCTGCTGCTCGAAGCGGGAGAGTATGAGGATTTTATCTCGATCAATACCTGGACGATGCTGTTCACGCTGGTGAACCTGCTGCTTCTGACGGGCGTGCTGACCTTTTTCCTCTATCGGCCGGTGAAGAAGATCTTGAACCGGCGGCAGGAGGAGATCAGCAGCACCTACAAGGAGGCGGAGGAGAGCCGCCGCCGTGCCGAGCAGACCGAGGCGGAGTATGCCGAAAAGCTCGGCAGCGTCAAGGAGGAAGCGGCGGCAATTCTTGCCGACGCGAATCGCCGCGCCCGCATTCAGGCGGACGAAACGGTGCAGCAGGCGCGGGACGAGGCGGCGCATCTGATGGCGCGGGCGGACGAGCAGATCGCCTACGAGAAGAAAAAGGCGAAAAACGAGCTGAAAAACGAGATCGCGGGTCTGGCGCTTTCCGCCGCCGAGCAGGTGGTGGGCAAGGGTCTGACCGATACCGACCACGAGCAGTTGATCGACGAATTCATTGCAAAAGTGGGTGAGTCGGATGACCGGTAAGGCAAGCGTCACCTATGCCCGTGCGCTTTTGTCCGTCATGGAAGGAAAACTGGCGGAGGGCGCCAAGGAGCTTCGGCAGGTGGAAGCGGTGCTGGAGGATCAGCCGGACTACCGGAAGCTGCTTTCCTCTCCGGCGCTGCCCGCCGCCGACCGGCGGCAGCTGCTGGCTCCGTTTGAGGAGCGGCTTTCGCCCGAGATGTATCATTTTCTGCTGGTGCTTTCCGACCACAACCGGTTTGCCCTGCTGCCCGAGATCGCGCGGGCGTTTTACGCCGGCTGTGACGAGGCGCTGGGCATTCTGCGGGTCGAGGCGGTGAGCGCTGTTTTGCTCACCGAGGAGCAGTCTGCCCGTTTGCGGCAGCGGCTGAGCGAAACGACGGGGAAAACCGTTGTCTTATCCAATCGGGTCGATCCCGCCGTATTGGGCGGCGTGCGGCTCGCCATGAAGAATCAGGAACTGGACGGCACGCTCCGCGCCCGACTGGACGGTATGCGGGAGCTGCTGGCAGAGCAGATCGTATAGGAGGTGTGCTATGGAATTGCGTCCCGAGGAGATCAGCGGGCTGATTCAGGCACAGATCAAACAGTATCATGACAAGGTAAATTTGCAGGACGTCGGCACCGTGGTGACGGTGGGCGACGGCATTGCCACGCTTTACGGACTGGATCGCTGTATGGCGGGCGAACTGCTGGAGTTTGAAAACGGCGTGATGGCAATGGCGCAGAATCTGGAGGAAAATCTGGTGGGCGCCGTGCTGCTCGGCAGCGATACCGGGATCAAGGAGGGCACCCGTGTCCGCCGTACCGGCAGGATCGTGTCGGTGCCGGTGGGGAACGAACTGCTTGGCAGGGTGGTAAACGCCTTGGGTGAGCCGGTGGACGGCAAGGGCGCCATCCTCACCGAGCAGACCCGCCCGATCGAATCTCCCGCGCCCGGCATCATCGAGCGGGAGGGGGTCAACCGTCCGCTCCAGACCGGTATCAAGGCAATCGATTCGATGATCCCGATCGGCCGCGGTCAGCGTGAGCTGATCATCGGCGACCGGCAGACCGGCAAGACCCAGATCGCGCTGGATACTATCATCAATCAAAAGGGGCAGAATATGATCTGTATCTATGTCGCCATCGGGCAGAAGCGCTCGACGGTGGCACAGGTGGTGGACACGCTCCAAAAGAACGGCGCGATGGACTACACCATCGTGGTCAGCGCGACCGCTTCCGAGCTGGCGCCGCTGCAATACATCGCGCCCTATTCGGGCTGCGCGATGGGCGAGTATTTCATGCAGCAGGGGAAGGACGTGCTTTGCATCTATGACGATCTGTCGAAGCACGCGGTGGCATACCGTGCCCTTTCGCTTCTGCTGAAGCGTCCGCCGGGACGGGAGGCATACCCCGGTGATGTGTTTTATCTCCATTCCCGTCTGCTGGAGCGGGCGGCGCATTTAAGTCCCGAATTGGGCGGCGGCAGTTTGACCGCGCTCCCGATCATCGAGACGCAGGCGGGCGATGTTTCGGCTTATATCCCGACCAATGTGATCTCGATCACCGACGGACAGATCTTCCTCGAAACCGAGCTGTTCCACGCCGGTGTGCGTCCGGCGGTCAACCCCGGCATCTCGGTCTCCCGGGTGGGCGGAAACGCCCAGATCAAGGCGATGAAGCAGGTTTCCGGCTCGCTCAAGCTGGCATACTCCCAGTACCGCGAATTGCAGGCGTTCGCCCAGTTCGGAAGCGATCTGGACGCCGACACCAAGGCGCGTCTGGCGCAGGGTGAGCGGATCGTGGAAGTCCTAAAGCAGGACAAGAACAGCCCGATCCCGGTCGAGCTTCAGGTGGCGGTTCTCTATGCGGTGCTGCACGACCATTTCAAGGAGATACAGCCCGAGGAGATTCACGCCTGCCAGACCATGATTTTTGCCGACCTGCGGGAAAAGCATGCGGACATTCTGGCGGACATCCGGCAGACCGGACGGCTGGGCGAGGACACCGAAGCGCGGCTGAAAGCGGCGCTGACCGATACGATCGGCAGATTTCAAAACAGCCGATAACCGGAAGGGAGGGAACCATCGGTGGCAGGCAATATGAAGGAGATCAAGCAGCGGATCCGGAGTGTGGAAAGCACGCGGCAGATCACCAAGGCTATGGAGCTGGTGGCGTCCTCCAAGCTGCGGCACGCGAAGGAGCGGGCAGACGCGGCGCGTCCGCGGTTTGTGAAATTGCAGGAGATGATCGGCGAGATGGCGGCACACGCCGGCAAAACCGATTCGATCTATACCAAACGTCGGGAGGAATTGCCCACGCTGTTTTTGGTGATCGCGGGGGACCGCGGGCTGGCGGGCGGCTATAACGGCAATATCTTCAAGCTGGCGCAAAGCGAGATGCAGGAGAACGACTGGGTCACACCGGTCGGCAGAAAAGCCTGCGAGTATTTTATGAAGCGACCCTATCACCTGCACGGGCATTATGCCGAGATCGCCGAGCATTTGAGCTACGGCGAGGCGGGTGAGCTTGCAAAACGGCTGCTGGAGCCGTTTTGCAAGGGAGAAGTGGGTGAAGTGCGGCTGCTCTATACCCGGTTTCTTTCACCGCTCACCCAGCAGCCGCAGAGCATACGGCTGCTTCCTCTCGAAGCGGGAGAGGTGACCGGCAGTCAGGTGCTGACCGAGTATGACCCTTCGCCCGAGGCGGTGTTGGGGCAGGTGGTGCCGCTTTATTTCAGTTGGATCCTCTATGGGGGGATCGCAGAGTCGTTTGCCTCGGAGCAGGCGGCAAGGCGGACGGCGATGGACGCCGCCAGCAAAAACGCCGGCGATATGATCGATGATCTGTCCCTGAAGTTCAACCGTGCCAGACAGGGCGCGATCACTCAGGAGATCAACGAGCTGATCGCAGGCTCCACGGCAAACAGCTAGAAGCGAAAGGATTGAGATCAATGAGCAATCAGCATATCGGCACAGTGGTGCAGATCATCGGACCGGTACTGGATATTCGGTTTTCGCCCGAGCATCTGCCACAGCTTCTCAACGCGATCACCATCACCCATGGGGATAAAACGCTGACGGCGGAGGTGGCGCAGCATATCGGCGATGACGTGGTGCGCTGCGTTGCCATGAGCTCCACCGACGGGCTGGAG